>NZ_JBXUOV010000186.1:0-11065 GCF_057196585.1 Micromonospora sp. ATLC20 | reverse complement strand
GCGGGGGCCCGACCTGGGCCCCCGCCGTCACGGCCTCAGCAGGCGGTGCCGTTGAGCTTCACGCTCCCCGGCGTCGCGGCGGTGCCGTTGGCGGTGAAGCCGACGGTGACCGACGCGCCCGGCGCCAGCGACGACGCCCAGGCCGGCGCGGCCGCAGTCACAGTGGTGCCGGACTGCGTGACGGTGGCGTTCCAGCCGCTCGCCAGCGTCACCCCGGACGGCCAGGTCCAGGTGGCCGACCACGGGTTCACCGCGGCGGTGCCGGTGTTCTTGACGGTCAGCTCCCCCTGGAAGCCACCCGACCAGGAGTTGATCTGCTTGTAGGTGGCGGTGCAGCCGCCGGTCACCGGAGGCGGAGGGGTGGTCGGCGCCGGCGAGGTGTTCGGCGTGCCGGTCGGGGACGGGCTGGTGGTGCCGCCACCACCGGTCGGCGGGATCAGGTACGGCGTGAGGATGTCCTGCTTCGGCTGGTTGATCGTGGTCCAGTCGTCGTTGGCGATGCCGCCCGTGTCACCGGAGTTCGGGTTCCACGACCAGTACGTGAACGACATGCCGTTCACGCCGGTGCCGGTGTACGCCATCAGGTTCTGCAACCAGATCTTGTCCTTCGGGTCCTGGAGCGTGGTGCCGAACTCGCCCATCATGATCGGCGCGATGTTCTGCTTGTACAGGTAGCCCCAGTACTTGTCCCAGATGGCCGGCATGTTCGCCGGGTACGACGGGTCGTCGAACCAGGCCTGCCGGTAGACCGACGTGGCGTACTCGTGCGGCGAGTAGACCAGCCGGTTCGCCACGTTCAGCCGGACCGGGAACTGCCCGGCCTTGGACAGGTTGCCGCCCCACCAGCCGCAGTCCTCGTCGTTGCTGGGGTCGTTGTCCCAGACGTTCGACAGGCCGCCGCTCGGGCAGCTCACCCCCTCCACGAAGATCAGCCAGTTGGGCTGCACGCCGAGGATCGCGTTGCCGGCCCGCTCGGCGGCCAGCCGCCAGTCCCGGGCGGTGTCGCCGCAGCCCCAGCAGGCGCCGGTGGCGGCCGGGTTGGTGCCTTCGGCGTGCGGCTCGTTGTGCAGGTCCGCGCCGATCACAGTGGTGTTGCCGGCATAGCGCTGGGCCAGCATCTTCCAGTCGTTGATCCAGGTCGTCTCGGAGACCGTCGAGGTGTACCAGAGCGGCGACTGCCCGGCCGACGTCGGCCGGTGCCGGTCCAGGATGACCCGCATCCCCTTGCTGCCGGCGTAGTCGATGACCTTGTCGAGGATCTGCAGCGGGGAGAGCCCGATCAGGTCCGGGTTGACGAAGTCGTTGATGCCGGTGGCGGTCGCGCCGGCCTTGAGCGCGTCGTTCGAGTACGGGATCCGCAGCGTGTTGTATCCCAGCCGGGCCATGGTGTCGAGCTGCGAGCGCCACGGGTTGCTCGACCACAGGCCGTGGAACGTCTTGTTGTCGGTCTCCATCCCGAACCAGTTGATGCCGGTCAGCCGGACTGTCGCGCCCGTACTGTCGACGATCTTGCTGCCGCTGGTGTGCAGGTAACCGGTGCCGGTGCCACCGGCCGCCGCGGCGGCCGGTGCGGTGGAGACGGCGGCGGCGACGAGAACGCCGGCTGCCGCGGTGGCGAGCGCCGTCAGGGCGCCGCCGAGGGCGGTGCGTCGGTGCATGGAAGCTCCACTTCGGATGCCCGCGCCGCGCAGGCGCCGCGGGCGGCAGGACCAGGAGGCACGTCCCGCTCGTCATCGAGTACGCGCGCAGCGCGCGCCGGGCCGTGTCGTGTGGACGGCCAACCGCGAGATGTCGCACCGGCGACCGTCGACGGCGAGATCAGCCGTCGGTGCCCTCGTGCCGGTGCCTGAACCTGGCTCCGCCGCTCATTCTGATCAGCCCGTCTCGATGCGTCAACCCGCCCCCGGACGCGGGTGAGCCCCCGGCCGACCCGGCCGGGGGCTCACCCGATGTGTCCGTCCGCCGGCCTGCCCGGCCGGGGTGCTTCCGTCAGCCGGCCTGCTCGGCGAGCTGGAGGAACTGCCGCTTCGAGGCGAGCGCCTGCTCGGCCTCCTTGATCCGGCGGGTGTCGCCGGCGGCCTGGGCCCGGGCCAGCCGGTCCTCGGCCTCGGCGACCTGGGCGCGCATCTGCGCCAGCAGCGGGTTGTCCTCCTTGGAGGTGCGCCGCCACGCCGAGTCCATCACCTCGCGGACCTTGTCGTCCACGGCCCGCAGCCGGCGCTCCAGCCCGGCGGCGGCCTCGCGCGGCACCCGGCCGGCCTCGTGCCACTGCGCCTGGATGTCCCGCAGCTTCGCCTGGGCGCCCTTCGGGTCGCCGTCGACGTCCAGCGCCTCGGCCTCGGCCAGCAGCGCCTGCTTGCGCTCCAGGTTGGCGCGCTGCTCGTTGTCGCGGGCGGAGAAGACCTCGCTGCGGCGGGTGAAGAACTCGTCCTGCGCGGCGCGGAACCGTTCCCAGAGCTTCTGCTCGGCCTCCTTGGCGGCGCGCGGCGCGGCCTTCCACTGGGCCATCAGATCCTTGAGCTGACCGGCGGTGACGCCCCAGTCGCTGGAGTCCTTGAGCTTCTCCGCCTCGGCGACCAGCTCCTCCTTGACCGTCTGCGCCTGCTTGCGCTGCTGGTCGAGGGAGGCGAAGTGGGCGCCCCGGCGGCGGGTGAAGCCGTCCCGCGCGGCGGCGAACCGCTTCCACAGCTCACCGTCGGTCTTCTTGTCGACGCCGCGGATGGTCTTCCACTCGTCGAGGATCTCCTTGAGGCGGTCGCCGGCGGTCTTCCAGCCGGTCGACTCGGCGGCCAGCTTCTCGGCCTCCTCGACCAGGGCGGTCTTGCGCGCCAGCGCCTCGCCCCGGGCGGCCTCGCGGGCCGCCTTGGCCTCGCCGGCCTTCTCCTCGGCGACGGTGGCCAGCTTGTCCAGGCGGGCGGCAAGGGCGTCGATGTCACCGACGACGTGCGCCTCGGCCAGCGACCCACGGATCCGGCGGATCGTGGTCAGGGAGTGGCCGGCGTCAGCCGCGCCCGAGTTGAGCCGGGCCTCGGTCAGATCGACCTCGGTCACCAGGTCGGCGTAGCGCCGGGCGAAGTGGGCGAGCCCTTCCTCCGGTGCCCCTGCCTGCCAGGATCCGACCACCCGCTCGCCCTCGGCGGTCTTGACGTAGACGGTGCCGTCCTCGTCGACCCGTCCGAAGGCAGTCCAGTCGCTCATGTGCCCATCCTCGTTCTCCCGGCGCCGAGGGGACAGCCCCCTCGTTCGCCGCCACGGCGCAGCAAACTTTCTCCCGGCATTGTCACAGGTCCGCCCCCGTCCGTGTCGAGCGCCTGTCGCCGACCGTGACCATACGGTGTTGTACGCCCTCGATGACCGGATCGGCGCGGGGACGCACCGGGGGATCCCGATAGGTTGGGGGCGTGCCACTGGTCGCCGCCGCCGTCTGCCCCCACCCGCCGCTGATCGTGCCCGAGCTGGCCGGCGCCGCCGCGCCCGAGCTCGACGACCTGCGCGCCGCCACCGACGCCGCCGTCGCCCGGCTGCTCGCCGCCGGAGCGCGCACCGTCGTGGTGGTCGGTGGGGGTGACCGCACCGCAGAACTGCCCTTCCCGTATCGCGGGAGCTTCGCGCCCTGGGGAACGCCGCTGGAGGTACGGCTGGGCCGGCACCCCGCCGGGATTCTCGGCACCGACGGACTGCCGCTGAGTCTCCTCGTCGGTGCCTGGCTGCTGAATCGCGGGCCGCGGCCGCAGGTCCCGACGACCTGGCGGATGATCTCCCTGGCCGCCGACGAGCCGGTCGAGCGGTGTGCCGCCGGTGGCGGCCGGCTGGGTTCCCGGACGCAGCCGTGGGCGCTGCTGGCGATGGGAGATGGGTCGGCGTGCCGCGGCGTCAAGGCGCCTGGCTACGACGACCCGCGCGCTGAGGCGTACGACGAGGGGGTCGCCCTGGCCCTGGCCGGCGCGGACGCCGACGCCCTGCTCGGCCTGGACCCGGTGCTGTCGGCGGAGCTGAGGGTCGCCGGGCGGGCGCCGTGGCAGGTGCTGGCCGGCGCGGTCCGGGCGGCGGGCGGCGACTGGCGCGGCGAGCTGAACTACCACCGTGCCCCCTACGGCGTTGCCTACTTCGTGGCGAACTGGGAGCGGGCGTGAGCGTCGTTGCCGTGGTCGGGCCGACCGCGGCCGGGAAGTCGGCGCTGAGCATCGCGCTGGCCCACGCGCTCGGCGGCGAGGTGGTCAACGCCGACTCGATGCAGCTCTACCGGGGCATGGACATCGGCACCGCGAAGCTGACCCCGGCCGAACGCGAGGGCGTGCCGCACCACCTGCTGGACATCTGGCCGGTGACCGAGCCGGCGAGCGTCGCCGAGTACCAGACGCTGGCCCGCGCTGCCGTCGACGACATCCTGGCCCGGGGCCGGGTACCGCTGCTGGTCGGCGGCTCCGGGCTGTACGTGCGGGCGGTGCTGGAACGGTTCGAGTTCCCCGGCACCGACCCGGCCCTGCGGGAGCGGCTGGAGGCGGAACTCGCGGCGGTGGGCCCCCTGCCGCTGCACGCGCGGCTGACCGAGGCCGACCCGGGCGCGGCGGCGAGCATCCTGCCCACGAACGGGCGGCGGATCGTGCGGGCGCTGGAGGTGATCGAGCTGACCGGCGCGCCGTTCACCGCGTCGCTGCCGTCGCCCACGCCGTACTACCCGTCCGTGCAGCTCGGCGTCGACCTGGACACCGGGCGCCTCGACGAGCGGATCGCGCTGCGGGTGGACCGGATGTGGGCCGACGGCCTGGTCGACGAGGTACGGGCGCTGGTCGGTGAAGGGCTGCCCGAGGGGCGGACGGCCAGCCGGGCGCTCGGCTACCAGCAGGTGCTGCGGTTCCTGGCCGGCGAGCTGACCGAGGCCGAAGCGCACGAGGAGACGATCCGCGCCACCCGCCGGTTCGTCCGGCGGCAGCGCTCCTGGTTCCGGCGTGACCCGCGCGTCCACTGGCTGGACTCGGGGTCGCCCGCGTTTCTCGACACTGCCCTGCGGGTGGTCGCCGAGCATCGGCCATGATGGGGGCGTGGAGTTCACAAAGGGTCACGGCACCGGCAACGACTTCGTCATCCTGCCCGACCCGGACGGCACCCTCGACCTGACACCCGGCCTGGTCGCGGCGCTCTGCGACAGGCGGCGCGGGCTCGGCGGCGACGGCGTGCTGCGTGTCGTACGCGCCGCCAAGCACCCCGAGGGCGTCGCGCTCGCGGGCGAGGCCGAGTGGTTCATGGACTACTGGAACTCCGACGGCTCGTTCGCCGAGATGTGCGGCAACGGGGCCCGCGTGTTCGTCCGCTACCTGCTGGACCGTTCGCTGGCCGCCGCCCCGTCGGGCGGGACACTGCCGATCGCGACCCGCGCCGGCCTGGTGCGGGCCCGGGTCGAGGGCGCGGACGTGGCGGTCGAGATGCGCCGCCCCCGGCTGTACGACACGGCGACCGCCACGCTCGGCGGGTTGACGCTGCCCGGCACCGCGGTGGACGTCGGCAACCCGCACCTGGTGTGCGCGCTGCCCGCCGCGCTGGAACTGACCGGCCTGGACCTCACCCGCGCGCCCGAGGTGGACGCCTCGACCTTCCCGTCCGGGGTGAACGTCGAGTTCACCACGGCGGGCGAGCCGGTGACCGGCACCGACGGGCACGTGCTGATGCGGGTGTACGAGCGCGGCTCGGCCGAGACGCTGTCCTGCGGCACGGGCGCGTGCGCGGTGGCGGCGGTGGCGTTGCGCGACGCCGGCCTGGACACCGGCACGGTGGCGGTGGACGTGCCGGGCGGCCGTCTGACGGTCACCGTGACAGCCGACTCCTGCTGGCTGTCCGGCCCCGCCGTCCTGGTGGCCACAGGCACCCTGACCCCCGCAGCCCTGCACCCGTAGCCCTGCACCCGTAGCCCTCGCCCTGCCTCGCCCGCCCTGCCCTGCCCCGGCCCGCCCGCGTTGCCTCTGCCAGTTGATCAAGGAGTTTGTGGCGGAATCCCGGTGCTCCGGTGACGCGAACTCCTTGGTCAACACGGGGCTGAGTGGTGGCCGCGGTCCGGCCGTTCCGTCCCCGGCGCGCTGCCGCCCTGCTGCCTCGGCGCGCTGCGGCCCGGCTGCCCGGCATGATCAACACCAGTTCGGCGAAGTGGTGCTGTCGCGGGGTCTCTGATGCCACCACCTCGCCGAAATGGTGTTGATCAAGGGTGCTGATGCCGCTACTGAGGCGCTGCTGGGGATCTTGGAAGATTTGGGCCCCTCTGAGGGCCGTTTCCTTCCAAGATCTCGTGTGGACGCGCCGGGGACGCCTGACTGCTCCGGTGCGCTGACCCCGGCGCGGGCGGGCCCCGTGTGAGGAGGCAGGAGGTGCCCCGCGAGAGGGCGCTGGCCTGTGCGAAGGCGCCGCGAGAGGCAGGGGCGTGGCTGGGTCAGGGGGTGGCGCTGGCGTTGGCGGCGATCTCGGGCAGGTCGGCCGGGCCCGGGTCGGCCGCGGGCGCCGGCGTGGCGGCCGGGTTCTGGGCTGCGGCCCGCACCGCGGCGGCCACCGCCGGGGCGACCCGGGAGTCGAACACGCTCGGCACGATCACCGTCGGGTTGATCTTGTCCTCGCCCACCACGTCCGCGATGGCCCGGGCCGCGGCGAGCGCCATCTCCTCGGTGAACTCCTCGGCGTGGGCGTCGAGCATGCCGCGGAACACGCCGGGGAAGGCGAGCACGTTGTTGATCTGGTTCGGCTGGTCCGAGCGGCCGGTGGCGACCACCGCGGCGTACTTGCGCGCCTCCCGCGGGTCCACCTCCGGGTCGGGGTTGGCGAGCGCGAAGACGATCGAGTCCTTCGCCATCTGGGCGACGTCCTCGCCGGTGAGCAGGTTCGGCGCGCTCACACCGATGAACACGTCCGCGCCGCGTACCGCCCCGGCCAGGTCACCGGAGTAGTTCTCCTTGTTTGTGTTCTCGGCCAGCCACTGCCAGGCCGGGTTGAGGTCCGGCAGTCCGCGGTGCAGGGCGCCCTGGCGGTCGTACGCGATGATGTCGCCCACGCCCTGACGCAGCAGCAGCTTCATGATCGCGGTGCCGGCCGCGCCGGCGCCGGAGACCACGACCCGGACGTCCGCGAGCTGCTTGCCCACGACGCGCAGCGCGTTCGTCAGCGCGGCCAGCACGCAGATCGCGGTGCCGTGCTGGTCGTCGTGGAAGACCGGGATGTCCAGGGCCTCGCGCAGCCGGGCCTCGATCTCGAAGCAGCGCGGCGCGGCGATGTCCTCCAGGTTGATGCCGCCGTACGCGGGCGCGATCGCCTTGACGATCGCCACGATCTCGTCGGTGTCCTGGGTGTCCAGCACCACCGGCCACGCGTCCACCCCGCCGAAGCGCTTGAACAGGGCCGCCTTGCCCTCCATCACCGGCAGCGACGCGGCCGGCCCGAGGTTGCCCAGGCCGAGCACCGCGGTGCCGTCGCTGACCACGGCGACGGTGTTGCGCTTGATGGTGAGCCGACGCGCGTCGGCCGGGTTCTCCGCGATCGCCATGCAGACCCGGGCCACACCCGGGGTGTACGCGCGGGACAGCTCGTCGCGGGTCCGCAGCGCGACCTTCGGGGTGACCTCGATCTTGCCGCCGAGGTGCAGCAGGAAGGTGCGGTCGGAGACCTTGCGGACGTCCACCCCGTCGAGCGCGGTGAGCGCGTCGACGACCTGGTCGGCGTGGCCGGCGTCGGCGGTGTCGCAGGTGAGGTCGACGATCACGTGGGCGGGGTCGGAGTCGACCACGTCCAGCGCGGTGACGATGGCCCCGGCCTCGCCCGCGGCGGTGGTGAGGCGGCCGATGGAGGAGGCGTCGGCGGGTACCGCGATCCGGATGGTGATGGAGAATCCGGCACTCGGCAGTCGTGTGTTGGCCACGAGAAACTCCTCCGTCGGCGCTGAGCGGCTCGACTGGCATTTCTACTCGCCCGCCCAGGTCGCCCGGCATCCGCCCCCGCTACCCGTCGGTAGCGTCACGGGCATAACACAGGTGCGCCCGGCGTTGTCACATGTCAGGATTGCTGTCACGCGCCGAAAATTCTCGGCGTTGCCCAAAACGGACAGGAGACGCATTTGCGCGAGCAGGAGACCGTCCATCCCTACACCGACGACGAGTTCGACGCCACCACCGGCGAGTACGAGCTGTCGGAGCGGCAGGCGCTGCGGCGGGTCCCCGGCCTCTCCACCGAACTCACAGACATCACCGAGGTCGAATACCGCCAGCTCCGGCTGGAGCGGGTCGTCCTGGTGGGGGTCTGGACCGAGGGCACCCAGACCGACGCCGACAACAGCCTCACCGAGCTGGCGGCGCTGGCCGAGACGGCCGGCTCGCAGGTGCTCGAAGGGCTGATCCAGCGTCGCCAGCGGCCCGACCCGGCCACGTACATCGGCCGCGGCAAGGTGGACGACCTGGGCGCGGTGGCGCTGTCCACCGGCGCCGACACGATCATCTGTGACGGTGAGCTGTCGCCGTCGCAGCTGCGCAACCTGGAGCAGCGCACCAAGGTCAAGGTGGTCGACCGGACCGCCCTGATCCTCGACATCTTCGCCCAGCACGCCAAGAGCAAGGAGGGCAAGGCGCAGGTCGAGCTGGCCCAGCTCGAATACCTGCTGCCGCGCCTGCGCGGCTGGGGCGAGACGCTGTCCCGGCAGACCGGTGGTAGCGGCCGCGGCGGTGGCGCCGGCGGCGGCGTGGGTCTGCGTGGTCCCGGTGAGACCAAGCTGGAGACCGACCGGCGGCGCATCCGCCACCGCATCGCGCGGCTGCGCCGCGAGATCAAGAGCATGGCGACGGTACGCCAGACCAAGCGCGCCCGGCGTACCCGTAACGCGGTGCCCGCGGTGGCCATCGCCGGCTACACGAACGCCGGCAAGTCCAGCCTGCTCAACCGCCTGACCGGGGCGGGCGTGCTGGTGGAGAACGCGCTGTTCGCCACGCTGGACCCGACCACCCGCCGGGCCACCACGTCCGACGGCCGGCTCTACACGCTGTCCGACACGGTCGGGTTCGTCCGGCACCTGCCGCACCAGATCGTCGAGGCGTTCCGCTCGACGCTGGAGGAGGTCGCCGACGCCGACCTGGTGGTGCACGTGGTCGACGGCACCCACCCGGACCCGGAGGAGCAGGTCCGGGCGGTACGCGAGGTGCTCGCCGAGGTGGGCGCGGACCGGCTGCCGGAACTACTGGTGGTGAACAAGACCGACGCCACCGACGAGGAGACGATGCTGCGGCTCAAGCGGCTCTGGCCGGAAGCGGTCTTCGTCTCCGCCCACAGCGGGCGCGGCGTCGACGAACTGCGCGAGGCGGTCGAGCGTCGGCTGCCCCGGCCTGCCGTCGAGGTGCGCGCGGTGCTCCCGTACGACCGGGGTGACCTGGTCTCCCGGGTGCACCGGCAGGGTGAGGTGCTCAGCACCGCGTACCTGCCCGAGGGCACGCTGGTGCACGTGCGGGTCAGCGAGGGTCTGGCCGCGGAGCTCGCGCCGTACCGGGCGGGTGACCGGCTGACCAGTGACGAGCGGGTGGGCGCCGGGCGGTGAGCCGTCCGGCGTCACCCGCCGGAAACCCGCGCCGTGCGACACTGAGCGTCATGCGGCACGTTGTCTCCTCGGTCACGCTCGCGCTCGGCCTGGTCGGCGCGGTCGTGGCGCCGGCCGGGCCGGCCCCGGCGGCTCCCGCCGCGGCCCCCGTGCTGGCCGCGGCTCCCAAGAAGAAGTGCACCGTGGAGGACAGCCGCCTCCGCGAGCTGTCCGGCCTGGTGGCCACCAGCAACGGGTACGTCGTGATCAACGACGGCTCGGACGACCCGAGCCGCAAGCGGGTCTTCTACCTGGACACCAAGTGCAAGGTGGACAAGGACGTCCGTTACTCCGGTGACGGGCCGCTCGACACCGAGGACCTCGCGCTCAGCCCGGATCGCAAGACCCTCTGGATCGCCGACACCGGCGACAACGTGGAGAAGAAGACGCGCCGGGAGCGGGTCGCGGTCTGGACGATGCCGCTGAGCGGCTCGAAGCAACCGGTGCTGCACCGGCTCAGCTACCCGGGCAAGGAGCCGCACGACGCGGAGGCCCTGCTCGTCGGCGACGACAACATGCCGCTGGTGATCACCAAGGATCTCTCCGGCAAGTCGGAGATCTTCACCCCGACGGTGAAGCTGAAGGCGAGCGGTGACACCGAGCCGATCCCGATGAAGAAGGTCGGCGAGGTCACGCTCCCGAAGACGAACACCGAGAACAAGCTCGGCTCGCCCGGGCGGGCGCTGGTCACCGGCGCCGCCCGCTCGCCCGACGGCAGCAAGGTCGTGCTGCGCACGTACGCCGACGCGTTCGAGTTCGACGTGGCCGGCGGCGACATCGTCAAGGCGATCACCACCGGCAAGCCCCGGGTCACCCCGCTGGCCGACCCGTTCGGCGAGGCGATCTCCTACACGCCGGACGGCAAGCTGTTCGTCACCGTCTCCGACGGCGGCACGCTCGACGAGTCCGACCCGATCGACATCCTCAGCTACACCCCGTCGACCACCGGCGCCGAGGCGCTGCCGAACGGCGGCAAGGCCGAGACCAAGGCGGCGGCCGAGAAGTCCTGGCTCGAAGGGCTCTCGCTCGACGAGATCACGTACCTGATCGCGGCGGTCGGGGTGCTCGGCGCGCTCCTGGTCGGCGCGGGCGTGTTCGGCATCCTGCGGGCGCGGCGCAAGCCGGCGCCCCGGGCGCCGGCCGACGAGCCCGAGCACAGCGGCGAGTTCCCGGTGAACAACGGCTTCCCGTCCGCGGAACGGCCGGAGGCGCCGCGCGGCGGCGTCTACGGCGGCGGTCAGGGCGGCGTCTACGGCGGCGCGCCGAACGGTGACCGCCCGGCGTCCGGCGGTGTCTACGGCGGTGGCCGGCCGGGCGGCGGCGTGTACGGCGGCGGCCCCCAGGACGGCGGTCGCGGCCAGGGTGGTGGCCGTCCTCCGGGCGCGGGCCGTCCGCAGGGCGGCGGCGTCTACGGCGGCGGCGGTGCCCCGGCCGGCGGCGGAGGTCGCGGAGGCGGCGTCTACGGCGGCGGAGGCC
>NZ_JBXUOV010000185.1:0-11171 GCF_057196585.1 Micromonospora sp. ATLC20 | reverse complement strand
CCCCAGCGGCGCCCGCGGCGGCCGTCCCGCCGGGGGCGGCGGCAACCGGCCCGGCGGCAAGCGCCGCTGACCGCAGGGCCGGACGGAATCGGTCCTACGGCGTCCGTCATGCTGTTGTCACGGCATGACGGACGCCGTCGTCGTTTCGAGAGGACATGGGACGCACCGTGACGGAGACCCACACCACAGGGGTACGGGGAGACAGCGGCCCGGAGGTCGCCCAGCTCGTCGCCAGCCGGCTGCTGGACGTGCCGGACTTCCCCAAGCCGGGTGTCGTGTTCAAGGACCTGATGCCCCTGTTCGCCGACGGTGAGGCGTTCCGGGCGGTGATCGACGGCATCATCGCGTACCACGGGCCGGACTCGTTCGACACCGTCGCCGGCATCGAGGCGCGCGGGTTCGTGCTGGCGGCAGCAGTCGCGTACGCCACCGGCGTGGGCGTGGTGCCGGTGCGCAAGGCCGGCAAGCTGCCCCGCGCCACGCACTCGGCGTCCTACGCCCTCGAATACGGCGAGGCGACGCTGGAGGTGCACCAGGACGCCTTCACCGCCGGCCACCGGGTGCTGGTGCTCGACGACGTGCTCGCCACCGGCGGCACCGCTGAGGCCACGCTCGACCTGGTGGAACGCGCCGGCGGAACGGTCGCCGGTTTCACCGTGCTGCTGGAACTGGGCTTCCTCGAGGGCCGTAAGCGGCTGGCCCAGCGTCCGGTCCATGCCCTGTTGACCGTTTGACCAGGCCGGCCCGGTCGGGCCGGTCGGCGCCGACCGTCCGGGGGAGCGGTGGCGTACCCTGCGTACGGGTAGCATTGCCCTTTGCCCGCCCCGGCCGAGCTGTCCGGGGCGGCGAAGGCGCCGGGGCCCGGCCCCGGTGACCGCGTGGAACAAGACCGGCCTCCGGGCCGGTTGAACCAGACGTCGGCCGGACGGCCGGCGCATCCCGGCGAGCGGTGAGGAGGCCGGTGTCCCACGATGTCGTCCCTCCGGTGGAGGGCACGGTGCACCCGACAGGCGACGCGGACGGCTCGGTGACCGAGCGCAGCGGCAACCCGTCGGCCCGGGCGACCGGCGCCACCGGCGGCGCGTCCGACGCGACGGCCGACGGCGGGGCGGTCGTGGTGCCGTTCCCCACCGAGGGTTCCACCGAATCCACGCCCGGCAGCGGCTTCGCCCTCTCCAACGCGCCCACCGGCCGACGGGTACGCGCCCGGCTGGCCCGGTTCAACGCGCCCTGGCAGACCTCGCAGGTCAGCGAGGTGCTGGAGCCGCTGATCGCGACGCACCGGGAGAACCACCCCAAGGCCGACGCGCGGCTGCTGCAGCGCGCCTTCGACACGGCCGCGCGGTGGCACTCGGGGCAGTACCGCAAGTCCGGCGACCCCTACATCACGCACCCGCTCGCCGTGGCGACCATCCTGGCGAACCTGGGCATGGACACCACCACGCTGGTCGCGGCGCTGCTGCACGACACCATCGAGGACACCGAATACACGCTCGATGCGATGCGCGCCGACTTCGGCGGTGAGGTCGCGCTGCTCGTCGACGGCGTCACCAAGCTCGACAAGGTCAAGCTCGGCGACGCGGCCAAGGCCGAGACCATCCGCAAGATGGTCGTGGCGATGGCGAAGGACCCGCGGGTTCTGGTGATCAAGCTGGCCGACCGGCTGCACAACATGCGGACCCTCACCTTCCTGCCCCGCCCCAAGCAGGAGCAGAAGGCCAAGGAGACGCTGGAGATCCTGGCTCCGCTGGCGCACCGCCTCGGTATGAACACGATCAAGTGGGAGCTGGAGGATCTGGCCTTCGGCACGCTGTTCCCGAAGCGGTTCGAGGAGATCAACCGGCTGATCGGGGAGCACCAGCCGCAGCGCGAGGCGCTGCTGCGTCAGGTGACGCAGAAGGTGTCCACCGACCTGAAGGCCGCCAAGATCAAGGCGGAGACGACCGGCCGGCCGAAGCACCTCTACTCGATCTACCAGAAGATGATCGTGCGGGGGCGCGACTTCAACGACATCTACGACCTGGTGGGTGTGCGGATCCTGGTCGACACGGTGCGGGACTGCTACGCGGCGCTGGGGGTCATCCACGCCAACTGGCAGCCGGTGCCGGGCCGGTTCAAGGACTACATCGCCATGCCCAAGTTCAACATGTACCAGTCGTTGCATACGACTGTCATCGGGCCCACCGGCAAGCCGGTGGAGATGCAGATCCGCACGTACGCGATGCACCGCACCGCCGAGTTCGGCATCGCCGCGCACTGGAAGTACAAGGAGCACAAGGGCACCCCGGTGGTGGGCCCGCCGGCGCACATCGACGAGATGACGTGGCTGCGGCAGCTGCTGGACTGGCAGCGTGAGGCGGCCGACCCGAGCGAGTTCCTGGACGCGCTGCGGTTCGACCTGTCCAGCCAGGAGGTGTACGTCTTCACCCCGAAGGGTGACGTCATCCCGCTGCCGACCGGGTCGACGCCGGTGGACTTCGCGTACGCGGTGCACACCGAGGTCGGGCACAAGTGCATCGGCGCGCGGGTGAACGGCAAGCTGGTGCCCCTCGAATCGACGCTGTCGAACGGCGACGTGATCGAGATCTTCACGTCGAAGTCCGACACGGCCGGCCCGACGCAGGACTGGCTCGGCTTCGTCAAGAGCCCGCGGGCGCGCACCAAGATCCGCCAGTACTTCAACAAGGAGCGGCGCGAGGAGGCGATCGAGGCCGGCAAGGACTCGATCGTCAAGGCGATGCGCAAGCAGGGCATGCCGTTGCAGCGGATGCTCACCTCGGACGCGCTGATGGCGATCGCCCGGGACCTGCACCTGGCCGACGTGGCCTCGCTGTACGCGGCGGTCGGCGACAGCCAGGTGTCCGCGCAGTCGGTGGTGCAGAAGCTGATGGCGTCCTACGGCGGCGAGGAGGGCGCGGCGGAGGACATCGCCGAGACCGCCGTCGCCACCCGGCCGCCGCGCAGCCGGCAGAGCAGCGCCGACCCGGGTGTGGTGGTCCGCGGCGTCAGCGACGTCTGGATCAAGCTGGCCCGCTGCTGCACGCCCGTACCGCCGGACTCGGTGTTCGGGTTCGTCACCCGCTCCGGCGGGGTCAGCGTGCACCGGGACGACTGCGCCAACGCCGAGGACCTGCGCGCCCAGCCGGAGCGGGTGGTCGAGGTGAGCTGGAAGCTCACGTCCGCCTCCACGTTCCTGGTCGCCATCCAGGTCGAGGCGCTGGACCGGCACAAGCTGCTCGCCGACGTGACGCGGGTGCTGTCCGAGGAGCGGGTCAACATCCTCTCCGCGACCGTCACCACCACCCGCGACCGGGTGGCGGTCAGCCGGTTCAGCTTCGAGATGGCCGACCCGAAGCACCTCGGGCACCTGCTGGCCGCAGTCCGCAAGGTCGACGGCGTGTTCGACGCGTACCGGGTCACCTCGGGAGCCTGAACCACAGACGCACGCGAAAGCGCCCGCCGGCTGATCGCAGCCGGCGGGCGCTTCGTCGTCGTACGGGTGCGGTCAGCCGCCCTCGACCGGGCTCATCGTCACCTTGGTCATGGTGATCTCCTTCTTCGGGTGACCACCGCCGGCCTGCTTGGCGAACGCGCCGTCGTCACCGGCCGCGGCGACCTGCTTCACCACGTCCATGCCACCGGTGATGGTGCCCAGCACCGTGTAGTTCGGGTCGAGCGGCGAGTCGCCGTACACGATGAAGAACTGGCTGCCCGTGCTGCCCGGCTGGCCGGAGTTGGCCATCGCGATGACACCCTCCGGGTACGGCGGGCGCTTGTCGGTGGGGAGGTTCTCCTCGGCCAGGTTGTACGACGGGCCGCCGGTGCCGTCGGTGTCCCGCCAGCCCTTGCCGGTGGCGCTCGGGTCGCCGCACTGGAGCACCTTGATGCCCTCGGTGACGAGCCGATGGCACTTGGTGTTGTCGAAGAAGCCCTTGCTCGCCAGGTGCGTGAAGCTGCCGGCGGTGCAGGGCACCTTGGCGCGGTCGATCTTGGCGGTGATCGGGCCCAGGTTGGTGTCGATGGTCATCGTCTGGGTGCCCTTGCCCGACTGCTGGGCCGGCGGCAGGCCGACGTCCTTGATCTGCGCCGGACGGCCCTCCTTGGGCACCTCCGTGTACGCGCACTGGACGGCCCCGGCGGCGGCGGTGGTGCCCTGCTTGTCGTCGTCGTCACCGAGCGCGGCGACGAGCCAGACCGTGCCTGCTACGACGAGCACCAGCACCGCCGCGGCCCCGACGATCGCCTGGGTCTGCCGGCGCTTGCGGGCCCGGCCGGCCCGTTCCGCCATCTCCCGCTCGAGCTTGGCCCGCGCCGCCGCGCGCTGGCGGTCTCTGGTGGACGTCACGGTCACTCCTCACCTGCTGCATATGGGTTCGGCACGCGCGCCGCCGGGTCAGCCGACGGCCCGCCGCCTGCTCGCCTGTGTTCTCAGCCCGCGCTGGCGCTGGGCGACGGCGCGGGACTGCCGGCCGGCGCCGCACCGGGCTCGCCGACGGTGACGCTCTGGACCAGCACCTGCGTCTTCGGCTTGACCTTGGCGCCGTTGCCATTGTCCACCGTCGGCATGGCGCCGATCTTCTCCACCACGTCGAGCCCGCCGGTGACCTTGCCGACCACCGAGTAGGCCGGCTTGGCCGGGCTGGCGTCCTTGAAGAAGATCAGGAACTGGCTGCCGTTGCTGCCGGGCGGGTTGCCGATCATGGCGACCGTGCCCTTCGGGTACGTCGCCGGCTGCCCGGGCGCCGGCGAGGCCGACGGGCTCGCCTCCGCCGCGGCCGGGACGTTCTCGTCGTAGAACGAGTAGGTCGGGCCGCCGAGGCCGGTGCCGGTCGGGTCACCGCAGCGCAGCGCGCCCTCGGCGGTGATCTCGTGGCAGGTGGTGTTGTCGAAGAACGACCGGCCGGCCAGGTAGCTCAGGCTCGCCGCGCCGCACGGCGCGTCGGTCTGGTCCAGCTCGACGGTGATCGGCCCGCCCTGATTGGTGGTGATCGTCATCGGGCGGGTGCCGGAGGTGGGCAGGCCGGTGGTGGGCGGCTCGCCGACGTCCTTGAGGTTGGTGTTGACGGCGCCGTCCTGTGCGGTCCAGAGGCAGACGTCGTCGGCGGTCTTCTTCTCCGGCTCGGAGTCGAACGCGCCGAGCGCCCAGGCGGAGCCGGCCACGATCAGCACGAGCACCACCGCGGCGCCCACGCCGGCCCGGATCTGCCGGCGCCGCTTCGCGGTAGCCGCCCGCCGGGCGAGCTGCCGGTCGAGCTTGGCGCGCGCCAGTTTGCGCTGCCGGTCCCTGCTGGAAGCCACGCGCGCTCCCCTTCCTCTGCCTGATCGCCGTCGGCGCCGGGCGCCGTCCGCCGTTCCGATCGGGGTGCGCCACGCCACACGCCCGCCAGAGTGTACGGGTAGCGACTGTGAATGTGGTGTACGAGGTCCCGCCGTCTCAGACCGGCCGGGGCGGACGGGCCGGTGGCGGACGGAACCCGCTGGCCCCTGCGACTAGGCTGCAAGCAGACGACGACCGGACGGAAAGGGGAGCGACGTGCTCGTGGCCGGCTTTCCCGCGGACGCCTTCGGCACCAACTGCTACGTGGTGGCGACCGCTCCGGGGGAGCAGTGCGTGGTGGTCGACCCCGGCATCGGGGTGCTCGACCGGCTCGACGCCGTGCTCGCCGAGCACCGCCTGCACCCGGCCGCCGTGCTGCTCACCCACGGCCACCTCGACCACACGTTCTCCGTCGCCCCGGTCTGCGGCGCGCGGGGCATCCCCGCCTACGTCCACCCGGACGACCGGGAGCTGCTGGCCGACCCGAGCAAGGCGCTGTCGATGGACCTGACCCAGCTGTTCGGCGGCCGGCTGCCGTACGCCGAGCCGGACGACGTGGCCGAGCTGACCGACGGCGCGACGCTGTCGCTGGCCGGGTTGGAGATCACCGTCGACCACGCCCCCGGCCATACCGGCGGGTCGGTGCTGTTCCGGTTGCCCGGCGCCGGCTCGCCCTGGGAGGCGGAGCAGATCTGCCTCTCCGGTGACGTGCTGTTCGCCGGCTCGATCGGCCGTACCGACCTGCCGGGCGGCAGCATGCCCCGGATGCTGTCCAGCCTGCGGGACAAGGTGCTCCCGCTGGCCGACGACACAGTCGTCCTGCCCGGCCACGGCCCCGCTACGACGATCGGCCGCGAGCGCGCGACCAACCCGTACCTCGTCGAGGTGGCGGGCACCGGCGGCGCGCGCCCGGCCGCGCCCACCCGAGGCCTCTAGACCCTCACCCGCGCCCGCGCGGGTTCTCAAGGAGTTCGTGATGAGCAAGCCCACGCCCATTTCCGGCTTCCCGGAGTGGACCACCGCCCAGCGGATGATCGAGCAGTTCGTTCTCGATCGCATTCGCACCACGTTCGAGCTGTACGGCTTCGCGCCACTGGAGACCCGCTCGGTGGAGCCGCTGGATCAGCTCCTGCGGAAGGGGGATACCGCAAAGGAGGTCTACCTGCTGCGCCGGTTGCAGGCCGACACCGACGGCCCGGCCGGTGACGACGCGCTCGGCCTGCACTTCGACCTGACCGTGCCGTTCGCCCGCTACGTGCTGGAGAACGCCGGCAAGCTGCAGTTCCCGTTCCGCCGCTACCAGATCCAGAAGGTGTGGCGCGGTGAGCGCCCGCAGGAGGGCCGCTACCGCGAGTTCCTCCAGGCCGACATCGACATCGTCGACCGCGACACGCTACCGGCCCACTACGAGGCGGAGATGCCGCTGGTCATCGGCGACGCGCTGCGGTCGCTGCCGATCCCGCCGGTGCGCATCCAGGTCAACAACCGCAAGATCTGCGAGGGCTTCTACCGGGGCATCGGGCTGACCGACGCCGAGGCGGCGCTGCGCGCCGTCGACAAGCTCGACAAGATCGGCCCGGCCAAGGTGACGGAGCTGCTGGCCGAGACCGCCGGGGCGAGCGAGGCGCAGGCCAAGGCCGTGCTGTCGCTGGCCGAGATCTCCGCGCCGGACGCCTCCTTCGCCGACGCGGTGCGCGGCCTCGGGGTGAGCGACCCGCTGCTGGACGAGGGCGTCGCGGAGCTGACCGCCGTGGTGGAGACCGCGGCCGCGCACGCGCCCGGCCTCTGCGTGGCCGACCTGCGCATCGCGCGGGGCCTGGACTACTACACGGGCACGGTCTACGAGACGCAGATGATCGGCTACGAGCGGTTCGGCTCGATCTGCTCCGGCGGCCGGTACGACAACCTGGCCAGCTCGGGCAACGTCCGGTTCCCCGGCGTGGGCATCTCGATCGGGGTGACCCGGCTGCTCGGCCTGCTGTTCGGCGCCGAGGCGCTGTCGGTGTCCCGTTCGGTGCCGACCTGCGTGCTGGTGGCGGTCACCGCCGAGGAGGACCGGGCGGCCAGCGACGCGGTAGCGGCGGCGCTGCGCTCGCGCGGTGTGCCCACCGAGGTGTCCCCGTCGGCGGCCAAGTTCGGCAAGCAGATCCGGTACGCCGAGCGGCGCGGCATCCCGTACGTCTGGTTCCCCGGCGCGGACGGCGACGAGGTCAAGGACATCCGTTCCGGCGAGCAGGTGCCGGCCGCGGCGGGCGAGTGGACGCCGCCCCGGGCGGACCTGAAGCCGCTGGTCGGCCCGGCCGGCACTGGCGTCTGACGGCGTTTCGACCTACGGTGGCGTAAGTTACGCCACCGTAGGGAGAACGTCGTGACCGTGCTCAGCCAGACCGCTCTGCTCACCGAACTCGAGCCTGTGGTCGAGAAGAACCTCGACCGCCACCTGTCGCTGGCCAAGGAGTGGTTCCCGCACGAGTACGTGCCGTGGAGCGAGGGCCGCACCTTCGACGGCCCGCTGGGCGGCGAGGCCTGGTCGCCGGAGGACTCGACGCTGCCCGAGGTGGCGCGGACCGCGCTGATCGTCAACCTGCTCACCGAGGACAACCTGCCCTCGTACCACCACGAGATCGCCACCCTGTTCGGGCGCGACGGCGCGTGGGGTACCTGGGTGCACCGGTGGACCGCCGAGGAGGGGCGGCACGGCACGGCGATCCGCGACTACCTCACGGTGACCCGGGCGGTGGACCCGGTGGCGCTGGAGCGGGCCCGCATGGTGCACATGTCGGCCGGTTACCAGAACGTCCACGACCAGGAGATGCTGCACTCGCTGGCGTACGTGTCGTTCCAGGAGCTGGCGACCCGCATCTCGCACCGCAACACCGGCCGGGCCACCGGCGACCCGACGTGCGAGGCGCTGCTGGCCCGGGTCGCGGCGGACGAGAACCTGCACATGGTCTTCTACCGCAACCTGCTCGGCGCGGCGTTCGAGCTGGCGCCGTCGCAGGCGATGCGCGCCGTCGCGGACGTGCTCGCCAACTTCCAGATGCCGGGTGTCGGCATCGACGGCTTCGCCCGCAAGTCGGTGGCGATCGCGCTGGCCGGGATCTACGACCTGCGCCAGCACCGTGACGAGGTGGTGATGCCGGTGCTGCGCCAGTGGAACCTGTTCGACGTGACCGGGCTGAACGCCGACGGCGAGACCGCCCGCGACCAGATCGCCGCCCACCTGGACACCCTGGAGACCCAGGCGTCCCGCTTCGAGGAGCGCCGAGCCGCCCGAGCCGCCCGCACCGCCGCCAAGGCCTGACGCCCGCCCCTCCTCCCGCTCCCGCGCGATCTTGCAGTTACGGCCCCCGCGAATGCCGCGAAACCGGCACTGTGGGGGCCGTAACTGCAAGATCGCCGAGCACAAGGGGGGTCAGGGGAGGGGGAAGATGAGGCAGGTCGAGGTGGCGTGGGCCACCAGGCGGTCGGCCGGGTCCGTCAGGCGGGCCTCGGCCAGGGCGGTACGGCGGCCCCGCTGCACCACGGTGCCCTCGCAGCGCAGCGTGCCGGTGTCGACTGTCACCGGGCGCAGGAACTTCACGTTGAGGTCCAGCGACGTGTAGCCGACGCCGGCCGGGAGCGTGGTGTGCACGGCGCACGCCGCGGCGGTGTCCAGCAGCGTGGAGATGACGCCGCCGTGCACGGTGCCGAGCGGGTTGTAGTGGAACTCCTGCGGCAGCAGTTCGACAGCGACGCGCCCCTCCTCGGCCTCCATCCGGGACATGTCGACGAGGTGCATGATCGGTGGCGCGTCCAGCTCGCCGGCGATCATCGCCCGCATCAGGTCCAGGCCGCTGCGGCGGCCCAGGTGCGCGGCGCCGGCCGCCGGGTCGGACCAGGTGAACGTGCGGGTGCGCTCCTGCGTCTGTGTCATGGACTCAGCCTCGCAGCGCATTGCTGAGTCTGTCAATCAGACCTAGCCTGTCGGCATGAGACCCGCGGCACTGGACTGGTCGGTGGAGAACTGCACCATCGCGCGCGCCATGGAGATCCTCGGCGAGCGGTGGACCCTCGTCGTGCTCCGTGAGGTCTTCAACGGCGTACGCCGGTTCGACGACATGCGGGTGCGCACCGGCATCCCGCGTCAGGTGCTCACGAACCGGCTCGCCATGCTCGTCGAGCGTGGTGTGCTGCGCCGGGAGCCGTACCGGGAGCCGGGCAGCCGGCCGCGCCACGAGTACCGGCTCACCGAGATGGGCCTGGACCTGTGGCCCGTGCTCGTCGCGGTGCTCGGCTGGGGTGATCGCTACCTGGCCGACCCGGAGGGCTCGCCGCTGAGCGTCGCGCACCGCGACTGCGGCGCCGAGGTCCGGGTCGCGTTGCGCTGCGCCGAGGGGCACGAGATCACCGAGGCGCGCGACGTGCTGCCCCGTCCGGGTCCGGGGGCCCGCCGCCGCAACCCCTGACCGACTCTGACAGATGGTGTCGATGTTGTTGCTTCGGCGTTACATCGGGCGCCGGTGCGAATCCGGGCAAAGCCATGTCTTGTTTACGATCTTAAATGTGTGAATACTTTGGTCACCCGGACGGTTTCCCCAGGTCGCCCGGGTTGTCCTCGGGCGCGCCCCCATGACAGCGCCCGTTCACCCCCATTCGGAGGTTGTTACATGCGACCCACGAGGTCCACGCTCCGCCGCGCCGCCGCAGTAGCCGTCGCCGGCACCCTGGTCACCGGCTCGCTGCTCGGCGCACCCGCGCAGGCCGCCCCCACGGCCCTCTCGCCGGACGCCGCCGCCACCCTCGTCGAGAAGCTCGGCGACCGCGCGGCCGGCACGTACGCCGACGCCAGCGGCAAGATGGTCGTCACGGTGACCGACACCGCCACCGCCCGCCAGGTGCGCAACGCCGGTGCCATCCCGAAGATCGTGGCGCGCGGCGCGGACAAGCTCAACGCCGCCACCAGCGAGCTGGAGCGCTCCGCGAAGATCCCCGGCACCGCCTGGTGGACCGACCCGGCCACGAACCAGGTCGTCGTCTCCGTCGACAGCACCGTCACCGGCGCCAAGCTGGAGCGGGTCAAGGCCGCCGCCGCCCGCCACAACGGCGCGATCCGCATCGAGGCCGAGGCCGGCACGCTGAGCACCCGGATCTCCGGCGGCCAGGCGATCTACGCCGGCGGCGGTGGCCGTTGCTCGCTCGGGTTCAACGTCCGCAGCGGCTCGACCTACTACTTCCTCACCGCGGGTCACTGCACCAACATCTCGTCGAGCTGGTACAGCAACTCCGCGCAGACCAGCCTGCTCGGCACCCGGACCGGCACCAGCTTCCCGGGCAACGACTACGGCATCGTCCGGCACAACAACTCGGCCAACGCGGCCGGCAACGTGTCGCTCTACAACGGCAGCTTCCAGGACATCACCTCGGCCGGCAACGCGTACGTCGGCCAGTCCGTCCGCCGTTCCGGCAGCACCACCGGCCTGCGCAGCGGCAGCGTCAGCGCCCTGAACGCGACCGTGAACTACGCCGAGGGCAGCGTCTCCGGCCTCATCCGCACCAACGTCTGCGCCGAGCCGGGCGACAGCGGCGGCTCGCTGTTCGCCGGCACCGTCGCGCTCGGCCTCACCTCCGGTGGTAGCGGCAACTGCCGCACCGGTGGCACCACCTACTTCCAGCCGGTCACCGAGGCCCTCAGCCGCTACGGCGTGAGCGTCTTCTGATCCGCGCACCGCAGTGAACGGGCCGCCGGGCGACCGGCGGCCCGTTCCGCGTACCCGTCTCAGGCGCCTGCCCCGAGGCGGCCCGGACCGACCGGCGGGCCGTCCGGGCGCGGCGGCTCGGTCGGCCGGGCCGTCCAGTGCCGGTGGGCCCGCCG
>NZ_JBXUOV010000184.1:0-11334 GCF_057196585.1 Micromonospora sp. ATLC20 | reverse complement strand
GCCGAGCCGTGGGCCCGGCTGGACCGGGCCGCGCTCACCCTGGCCGGGCTGGCCGGACGGCTGACCGGGCTGGCCGAGCCGGCGGTCCGGGAGGCGGCCGAGGCCGACCGGTCCCTGCGTGAGCTGGCGAACCGGGTGGCGGGCGTGGAACGCGCGGCGAAGCTGACCCCGCAGAGCACGCTGAACGAGGTGCACGCCACGCTCGTGGCCCAGTTGGAGGACGGGGTGGCCGCGTACGAGCGGCTGGTGGTGGCCGCCGCCGGTTACGTGGCCGAGGACGCGCGCCCGAACACCGAGCACCCGTCCGCCGCGCGCCTGACCGAGGCCACCGACCTGCTGCACGGCGTGGCCTCCGCCCTGGCCGAACTCCGCACCCCCCTCCGCGCCCCCTGACAGTTCCCTCCCCGCCCAGGCGCGCCCGACCAGCGCGCCCGACCAGCGCGCCCGACCGGCGCGGTCGATCATGAGGTTGACGGCAGTTTCGATCCAATTCGGCCGCCAACTTCGTGATCAACCCTGCGGCGGGGCGTGGACGGGGTCAGGTGGGGGTCGTGGTGCGTGTGGAGGGGGTCCAGGGGGACGTGCCGACGACGTTTGTCGCGCGTACCCGGTAGTGGTAGGTCATTCCTCGCGCGAGGCCGGTGTTGGTGAAGCCTCGGCCGGTCACGTGGAACGTCGCCGGTTCGCGGGTGAAGGCGGCGTCGGTGGCGCGCTGCACGACGAACCCGGCGCCCGGCCCGGCCGGCGTCGGCGCCGACCAGGTCACCGTCACGCTGGCCGTGTCCGGCCCGGACACGCTCGCGGTGACGCTCACAGCGGTCGGGGCGAGCGGCCGGGCCGGTGTGGTCACCGTCGCCACAGTCGACCAGGGTGAGGCGGCACCCAGGTACGTCGTGCGTACCCGGTAGTAGTACGTGGTGTCCGGCGCGACCGCCGGGTCCACGTGGGACTCGCCCACGGCGATGGCCGTGGTGCCCGGGCCGCTGGTGAACGTCGGGTTCGTGGCCCGCTGCACGTCCACCCCTGTCGCGAAGGAGTGGTTGGCCCAGCGCAGCGCCACCCGCAGCGGCCCGGTCGGCGGCAGCACCGCTGTCACCCGGGTCGGCGCGGACAGGTGCACCGCCGCCGGCACCGCGTTGGACCAGGACGAGCAGCTCACCGCGTTCTCGGCGCGGATCCGGTAGTGGTAGGTGACGCCGGGCGTGACGGTGGCGTCGGTGTACCGGGTGGCGGTGGCGGCCACCGTGATCTCGGTCAGGCCGGTGGTGAAGGTGCTGTCGGTGGCGCGTTGCAGCCGGTGGCTGGTGGGTACGGGCCGGCTGCCGTTGCCGGTCCAGGTCAGCGCGATGGCGGGGAGCGCGGTGGCGCTGCCGGGCGCCGGGGTGGCGGTGAGCCCGGTCGGCGCCTTGGGTGCCACGCGCACCACCAGCGGCCGGCTCATGCCCTGGTCGCGCAGTCCGGCCGAGCGGGTCTGCCAGCGGTACTCCCAGCCGAGGTTGACCAGCTGGTTGACCACGACAGCGGGGCGGCCGTCGACCGGGCTGACCGGGCCGGCGTCCAGCCGTACACCGGCCGGGCGGGTGGGGTCGAGCAGCCGTACGCTGTCGCCGATCTTGAACGGGAGGGCGGGTGGTACGGGACGCAGCGCCACCACGACGTCCTCCCGGGGGTTGACCCGGACGGTGTCCTTCCAGCCCAGCTCGCCCAGGTCCGGCGGGCGGACCGTGCCGTCCCAGCCGACCCGGTTGACCAGCTGTACGTCGCAGCCCTCGATGTGGACGGGATGGGTGCGCGGGGCGTCGCCGACGATCCGCCAGAGCTGCGTGCCGTCGCCTGGAGCGCCGACCGCAACGGCCGGGTCGGTGGCGTGCAGCACCTCGGTGGCCGGGTCGGCCGGGCCCAGCGGCAGGGTGGCCGGGGCGAGTGGTCCGGCGACCGGGTGGCCGACGCCGAGCCGTCCCACCGCGCGGCCGTGCCGGGCCTCGAACACCTGCCCGACCGACTTCACCGCCAGCGGCAACGTGACCGGGGCGGTCGCGCCCGCCGGGGTGAACGTGACCGAGGTGGCCCGCGCGGCGACGAGCGTCGGGCGGGGGGTGGTGGTGCCGATCGCGGTGTCGTACGCGGGTTGCGGCACGATCGGCGGCGGCTGGCTGCGGGCGTACGCCCCGGGTAGCCGCTCGGCGAGCCGCCGGGTGTCGTACGGCTGCGCGGGGGTGCCGGTGACCCGGATCTGGAGCAGGGTGCGGGTGTTCGGGCCGTACCCGGGGCGGGTGGGCGGCAGGCCACCGGAGGCGGTCCGGTCGGGCGCGCCGGTGTGGTGGTCGTAGCGGATGTCGAACCGGGGCAGCGGCGCGGGGCAGTCGTTGTAGAGGATGAGCGTGCTGCCGGGCGGCACTGTGGAGAAGTCCACCACCACGTCGGCCCGTTCGCCGGGGGCGAGCAGCAGCGCGTGCCCGTCCACGTTGAGCACCGTCGGGTCCTGCCTGTCGTACCGGTAGTCCACCGGCCGGTTGGTCAGCACCACAGGCGCGGGGAGCAGGCCGCCCTCGTTGCCGACCTGGATCATCTCGGGTCCGGCGGCGGCCGGGTCGGGCACGCCGCCGTCGCGTCCGTCCGCCGGCCAGTACGCGGGCCGCCCCGATGCGCGTACCGCCTCGACCATCGGCACCTCACCGGCGTCCGGGTCGGCCGGGCTGCCGTCCTCGCCCCACATCGGCGCGTCGGAGGCGGCCCGGTAGAGCTGGAGGTTGAGCGCCCGGTCCGCGCAGGCGTTGAGGATCCGCAACCGGTACGCCCGCGGCGCGACCTCCAGGTACGGGTAGGCCACGCCGTTCACGAGCGGGGTGTCGCCGTACGCCTCGGGCACGGCCGAGGGGTGCGGCACGCCCGGTACCAGCGGCGGCTCGTCCGGGTCGGTGTCGGGGTCGTGGTGCGGGTTCGGCACCGGGGCGACCCAGGGGCTGGCGCCGCCGTCCGGGTCGTGGGTCCACGGCCCGTAGTCCCAGCGTCCGGTCGGGTTGGTGCCGGTGAGCCGGTACGGGTTCTGCCGCGGCTGGTAGACGTGCGGGTGCCACAGGCTGCCCTTGGCGCCCCAGCGGTCCCGGTCCCAGGTGGGGTCCTGGGCGGCGAGCTGCGCGTCGTCGGGTACGAACGTCTTGTCCTCGATCACCAGCGGGAGCTGGTCGGCGGGGAGTATGCCGTCGTCGACCAGCCGTTCCTCGGCCGGGTCGGTGAGCAGGTAGAGCGCAATCTGCCCGGAGTAGACGGTGAGCCGGGACAGGCCGAGCGTGTTGTCGTGCAGCCACATGAGCCGGCCGCTCTGGTCGTTCGGGAAGTACAGCGTGGTGGCGCCCGCGCCGGGCGGCGGCATGTCCGGCACCGGCGTCACACAGACACCCGTCGGGTACGGGGTGATCTCGCCGGCCGGGGTCACCCACTGCCACGGGTTGCCGGCGCTTATCCACCCGGTCTGCGCGCCGGACAGGTGCGGCACGGCCCGGTTCTGCGGGTACGGCGCGGGACCGTCGAGCGGTCCGGCCCCGGCGCCGTCGACCGTCTCGTCGACGGGCAGGAACAGCTCGCCCGCTCGCCCGGTGGGGAGCTGGTTGATGAACTTGATCCGCACCGGACGGCCCCGCCGGGCCATGATCATCGGGCCGAGGTGCCAGGGGCGGTCGGGCGGGCCGACCGTGTTGTGCCCGGAGGCGTCGGTGCCCAGGTTGAGCTGCCGGTAGCCGCGCAGCCGGGTGGCGGGCAGGTCGCGGTGCAGGCGCTGCGCGTACTCCTGGAGGCCGATCTCGTAGTAGTCGCAGCCCGGCCAGGTGATGGTGTCCGGGACGGCGACCGGCAGGCGGGCGCCGAGCCCTGCGGTGGCCGGCCGCCCTGGTAGCGGCAGTGGGTCGACGAACTTGCGGATGCCGGTGCCGAGTACCGGGCGGCCGTCCGGGTCGAACGTGGGCAGCGGGCTGGCGGCGGTGTTCGGCACCGGGCCGAACAGGCGCGGGACGGCGGTCGGGTCCAGGCTCGCAGGCGCCGGACCTTGCTCGTCGTCGCCGTCCCGGGCGGCCGGAACGGCGGGCGCGACGGAACCGGCCGGCGCCGGGTCACCGGTGGGCGCGGTCTCGACGGCGACGACGGCGGCGCGGTCCGGGCGTCCGGGCCGGCTGCGGCGGAACAGCACCATGGCTCTCCCCGGGGTCGGGGCGCGCCGGCCGACACCCCGGCGTGGCGGGCGTACGCGCTGCTGACGATCCGTGAGCGGTCCACCGCAGCATGCGACGTCACAGGGGTGAGGCGGAAGTACCCAATCGTCCCTATCTCGGCCGATCTTGGGCGTTTCGTGGAAGTTCCACGGCGGGTTGGCAGGCCGGGCACCAGTAGGTGACCCGTTCGCCCAGTTCCTCCTTGCGGATGGCGGTCCCGCAGCGGCGGCACGGCTGGGCCCGGCGGCCGTACACGTAGCTGGTGCCGCCCCGGTGCAGCACCCCGGTGGTGCTCTGCGTCCAGCGGCCCCGGTTGGCCGCGAGCAGTCGCTGGGCCAGCGCGACGGTGCCTGGCAGGTCCGGCACCGCGCCGACCGGCGTCCACGGCGACACGCCGCGCAGGAACAGCACCTCGCACTTGTAGAGGTTGCCCACCCCGGCCAGGTTGCGCTGGTCGAGCAGCGCCTCACCGATGGTCCGGTCCGGGTCGGCCGCGAGCCGGCGGACCGCCTCGCCGGCGTCCCAGTCCGGCCCGAGCAGGTCCGGGCCGAGGTGGCCGACGAGCGAATCCTCCTCGGCCGTCGGCACCAGCGCCAGTTCGTGCAGGTGGTAGCCGACGGCGACAGCGGCGGGGGAGCGCAGCACCACCCGGATCAGGTGCGCCGGCCGTGCGCTCCAGCGCTCACCCGGCGCGTACGCCCGCCAGGCGCCGTCCATCCGCAGGTGCGAGTGCAGCGTCCACGGCTCGGCGTCGGTGCCGGTGAGGCGCAGCAGCAGGTGCTTGCCCCGGCTGGCCGACTCGCGCACGGTCCAGCCGGTCAGGTCCGTGGTGGCGAGCTGTGGCACGCGGAAGTCGGACCCGGTGAGCCGGGCCCCGGCGAGCGCGCGTTGCAGGACGCGCGCGGTGTTCCAGACGGTGTCGCCTTCGGGCACCCGGCCATTGTCCCCCGGCCGAGCAGAATTCGCATGTGTCGCTATTTGTACTGAGGTTCCACTTGATCTGCGGAAACGCCACGATCAGGGGGTTCTGAGGAGATGCCCATGGCACATTCACGACGTCGTACCGTCGTCGCCCTGACCGCCCTGCTCACCGTGGCCGCCGGACTGCCCGGCACGCCCGCGTCGGCCGCGCCCCCGCCTGCCGCCGTACCGTCCCGCGCCACCGCGCCCGGCCCCGAACGCTGGTCCGTCGACCTCGCCGTCGCCGGCGGCGACGACGTCAACGTCGCCTGGCGGTCCGGCCGCCTGCGCCTGGCCGACCCCCGGCCCACCGCCCGCACCCGACCGGCCGCCGTCGGCGGACCGGTCGCCGAGGGCATCCTGCTCTCCGCGCCGCGCACCCTGGACCGGCCCGCGACCCGGGTACGCGCACAGTTCGCCGCCCGCACCGGCGACGGGGGTACGGCGGTGGCCCAGGTACGCGGCTGGCGTGGCCGAGGCTGGACCGAGTGGCGCGACGCCACCGAGGCGGTGTTCGACGCACCGGTCAGCCGGGTGCAGGCGCGCGTCGTGCTGACCACCAGCGGCAGCGCGTCGGAGGCCACCGTCACCGGCCTGACCCTGGCCGCCGACAAGGTCGCCACCACGGCGGTCCAGCCGGCCGCCGCGCTCAGGTACCGGGTGTACGCGACCCGGATCGGCCTGGTCGGCGGCATCACCGCCAACGGGCACACGGTGGGTACCCGGGATCACTTCGCGGCGCTGCCCACCCGGCGCGGCCTGTCCCCGCGCAACACCGGCGACTACACCGTCAAGGTCTGCACGACGAACGGCAGCCGCTGTGAGTACGCCCCGGTGTGGGACGTCGGCCCGTGGAACACCCGCGACGACTGGTGGAACCCGGCGTCGGTCCGGGAGAACTGGAAGGACCTGCCGCGCGGGTTGCCGGAGGCGCAGGCGGCGTACCAGAACGGCTACAACGGCGGGCGCGACCAGTTCGGCCGTACCGTCCGCAACCCGGCCGGGCTGGACCTGGCCGACGGCACGTTCTGGGACGGGCTGCGGCTCACCGACAACGCGTGGGTGGACGTGACGCTGCTGTGGACCGGTGGCGGGGCGCGGGCCGTGGTCGGCTCCGGGCCGCTGAACCTGCGCGCCGGGGCGAGCACCTCGTACGCGAGCCGGGGACTGGCCGCCACGTACGCCCACGTGCCGGTGCAGTGCTACGTGACCGGGCAGCGGATCGCCGGCACGTACCGCACGACGACGAGGTGGTACCGCCTGGTGGGCGGCAACTACGTCAGCCACGCGTACCTGTCCTCGATCTACGGCGGCACAGTCCCCCGCTGCTGACCCTGCCCTTCCGCCCGCCCTCCCGCCCCTCCCCACTCTCCTCCGCGATCTTGCAGTTTCGGCCCTGCCCCTGGGGCATTCGCCCGTTATGCCGGGGCGCCAAGTGCAAGATCGCGGGGGAGACGGGTGATGGTGACCAGGGCGCCTGGGGTGGCTCGGAGGGTGTCGGCGGCTCGGCCGGTGTTCACCGCTATCGCGACCTGGGCGGCCGAGTCGACGTAGACCACCAGGGCGCCGGGTTCCGCGTCGCCGAAGGTGCG
The DNA here is from genome assembly GCF_057196585.1 of Micromonospora sp. ATLC20. Taxonomy (NCBI): domain Bacteria; kingdom Bacillati; phylum Actinomycetota; class Actinomycetes; order Micromonosporales; family Micromonosporaceae; genus Micromonospora; species Micromonospora sp. ATLC20. The sequence goes on along the minus strand of NZ_JBXUOV010000184.1, from coordinate 4,577 downwards.
GCCGTGGACCGCCTCGTGGCCGTTCACCAGCACCCGAGCCGGCAGACCGTCGAGCAGCGTGCCCGGCGCGGCGAGCTGGACGTTGCCGAAGTGGTCGACGGTCAGCACCTCGGCGCTGAAGCCGCCGGGCTCGGCGCGTACCACCGGTTCCGGCAGCCGGACCAGCGTGCCCGGGTCCACTGCCGGTCCGGCCTCGGCCGGCGGCGCGCCGAGCGCCAGCCGGGCGGCGACCGGCGCGAACACGTCCCGCCCATGGAACGTGCGGGAGACGACCGGGCCGAGCCAGTCCGGGTTGGTCAGCTCCACCGCCTCGGTCACCCCGCCGAGCGCCTCCGCGGCCGGGATCAGCAGCCCGTTGTCCGGCCCGACCAGCAGCCCGCCGGGCGCGGCGAGCGCGATTCCGCGCCGCGTCGTGCCGACGCCCGGGTCGACCACCGCGACGTGCACGCCCCACGGCAGGTACGGCACCGTCTGCGCGAGCACCGCCGCGCCCCGGCGTACGTCGGCCGCCGGGATCAGGTGCGTCACGTCGATCACCCGGACGGCCGGGGCGAGCCGGGCCAGGACGCCGTGGCACGCCGCCACGAACCCGTCGGACAGCCCGTAGTCGGTGGTCAGCGAGACACACAGCGGGGTGCCGTTCACTTGTTGCCCGCCCCGGTCAGGTGCCGCGCCAGGCGCAGCTCGTCGTGCAGCGGGATCCCGTCCGCGCCGACCTGGGGAATCGTCGGCTTGACCGCCCGGGCGCGGTCCACGGCACCCGCGTCCACCGCCACGATGCGCAGTCCCCGGCGCTGGTAGAAGCGCAGCGCGCCGGCGAATCCGCCGCCGTCGTCGACAGCCACCAACGCGGGCAGGTCACGCAGGTCGTAGCGGGTGTCGTGGACCACCACGATCGGCCCGCCCCACTCCCGCTCGTGCAACGCCGTCAGCGCCGCGCGGTCCCCGTCGCGCGCCTGGCGTACCCGGATCGAGGCCACCGGCACACCCTAACCGGGGCGGCCGGGCGGTCAGCCGCGCAGGCGCAGCCCGCGCGGGGTGGCGCGGAAACCGGCGGCGGTCAGCGCGTTCCGCAGCGGGGACGCGTGCACGGCCTCGCCGTCGGCGCGTTCCACCGAGATCGCGCCGAGCGCACCGGAGTGCACCGCGTCGGCGAGCGCCTTGCCGGCCGCGCCGAGCGTGTCGGTGTCGTCGGTGAACGACAGGATCGTCCGGCCGCCCCGCTCCACGTAGAGCACCAGGTCACCGCCGACGAGCACGACAAGCGCGCCCGCCTTGCGCCCGGCCCGGTGGCCGGTGGCCGGTGCCGCGCCGTCGCCGGAGTCGACAACGCGTTCCGGCCAGGGCAGCGCCGCGCCGTACGGATTCGCCGGGTCGGTGGCGGCGAGCACTACCGTCGGGCCGCCCCGGCCCTGGCTGTCGTCGGCGAGCGCCCGGATGCGGTCCACCGCACCCGGCACCGCGAACTGCGCCGCGCCGAGCCCTTCGACGAAGTAGCCGCGCCGGGCCGCCCCGCGTTCCTCCATCGCGGACAGCACCGGGTAGACCCCGGCGAAGCCGCCGGTGACCTGCTCGGCCCCGACCGCGCCCCGGGTCACCACGCCGTGCCGTTCCAGCAGCAGATCGGCGAGGGCGGCGGCCCGGCGGGTGGGGTCGCTGTCGCGTTCGGGCAGCCGGGACCAGCGACCGGCCATCGTGGGCGGACCGCCACGGCTGGGCAGCGCCACCCGGCCCGGACGGCGGTAGCGGGTGCGCGGCGCCGACGGCCGGGACCGGTGCGCCCCACCCGCGCCGAGCGCCGCCCGCAGCGGCGCTAGCGTGTCGTTCGTGAGGTGGCCGGCCCACACCAGATCCCACACCGCGCCGGACAGGGCGGCGTCGTCGGTGGCGCCGACCCGGTCGGACAACGAGCGGAAGAACAGCGCCTGCCCGTCGGCGAGCGCGTCGAGCACCGACTCGTGCAGCGGGGTCAGCGTCAGCGCCTCGTCCGGCGGCGGGAGCAGCAGCGGCGCCACGTCGGCGTACGCGAGCGTCACCCACCCGTCGCCGCCGGAGATCGCGCCCGCGCCGGCCCACACCACCTCGCCGCCGGCGCACAGCTCGTCGAGCTGGGCGGGGGAGTAGTCGGCGACCCGGGCGGGCAGCACCAGACGTTCCAGCGCGGACGCCGGCACACTCACGCCCTGCAACTGCTCGACGGCGGCGGCGACCGCCTCGACGCCCCGGGCCGACGAGCCGACCTGCTGCCAGCGGGGCAGGAACGCGGCGAGCGCGCGCGGCGGCACCGGCTCGATCTCCCGGCGCAGGGCGGCCAGCGAGCGGCGGCGCAGCATGCGCAGCACCTCCGCGTCGCACCACTGGGTGCCCACCGTGTCCGGGGCGAACTCACCGGAGACCACCCGGCCGCCCGAGGCGAGCCGCCGCAGCGCCTGCTCCACCACGAACACGCCGAGCCCGAAGCGGGCCGCGCAGGTGGCGGCCGCGAACGGGCCGTGCGTACGGGCGTACCGGGCGACGAGGTCGGCGAGCGGATCGGCCACCGGCGCGAGGTACGCCTCCGCCACCCCGACGGGCAGCGCCACCCCGAGCGCGTCACGCAGCCGGGCGGCGTCCTCGACGACGACCCAGCGGTCCTCGCCGGCGATGCGGACCCGCAGCACCCGCCGGGCCGCGGCCAGCTCGTCGGTCCAGGACTCCGGCACACCGCGCTCGGCCAGCTCGGCGCTGCTCAGGTCACCGACCACGCGCAGCAGCTCGACCACGTCCTCCGGGTCGCGGGGGCGTCGCTGCTCGGTGAGCCAGCGCAGCTGACGGGCGGTCTCGGCGAGCACCTCCGGGTCGAGCAGCTCCCGCAGGTCGACCCGGCCCAGCAGCTCGCCGAGCAGCCCGGAGTCGAGCGCCAGCGCGGCGGCCCGCCGCTCGGCCAGCGGGGCGTCGCCCTCGTAGAGGAACGCGCCGACGTACCCGAACAGCAGCGACCTGGCGAACGGCGACGGCCGTTCGGACTCCACCTCGACCAGGCGTACCTTGCGGGCGGCCAGGTCGCGCATCAGCTCGCCGAGGGCGGGCTGGTCGAAGACGTCCTGGAGGCACTCGCGGGCCGCTTCCAGCGTGACCGGGAAGTCGGCGTACTCGCGGGCCACGTCGAGCAGTTGCGCGGCGCGCTGGCGTTGCTGCCACAGCGGCTGCCGCCGCCGGGGGTCACGCCGGGGCAGCAGCAGCGACCGGGCCGCGCACTCGCGGAACCGGGACGCGAACAGCGCCGACGTGCCCACCGACTCCTCGACGAGCTGGGCGATCTCGTCCGGCTCGAAGACGACCACGTCGGCACCGGGTGGCGTCTCGGCGGTGTCGGGCAGGCGCACCACGATGCCGTCGTCGGAGGGCATGACCTGGGCGTCCACGCCGTACCGCTCGGCCAGCCGGCGGCCGATCGCCAGCGCCCACGGCCCGTTGACCCGCGCGCCGAGCACCGAGTGCACGGCGAGCCGCCAGTCGCCCAGCTCGTCGCGGAACCGTTCGACCACCACCGTCCGGTCGTCCGGCAGCGCCCGGGTGGCCGCCTTCTGCTCGCGCAGGTAGTTCATCAGGTTGCCGGCGGCCCAGTCGTCCAGCCCGCCGGCGCGCAGCGCCGCCACCGCGTCGGCGTCGGACTGCCGCAGCAACGCCCGGACCCGGGCGCCGATCGCCCGCCCCAGCTCCACCGGGCGGCCGAGCTGGTCGCCCTTCCAGAACGGCATCCGGGCCGCCTGCCCCGGCGCGGGGGAGACGAGCACCCGGTCGGGGGTGATCTCCTCGATCCGCCAGGACGACGAGCCGAGCAGGAACACGTCACCGACCCGGGACTCGTAGACCATCTCCTCGTCCAGCTCACCGACCCGCGCGGCCCGCTCGGCGCCGGCCAGGAACACGCCGAACAGGCCCCGGTCGGGGATGGTGCCGCCGCTGGTCACGGCGAGCCGCTGCGCGCCGGGCCGGCCGGTCAGCACGTCGGTGGCGCGGTCCCAGACCAGGCGCGGCCGCAGCTCGGCGAACGCGGTGGACGGGTAGCGCCCGGAGAGCATGTCGAGCACCGCGTGCAGCGCCGAGTCGGGCAGCTCCGCGAACGGAGCCGCCCGCCGGACCAGCACCGCGAGGTCGCCGAGCCGCCACGGCTCCAGCGCCACCATCGCGACGATCTGCTGGGCCAGCACGTCGAGCGGGTTGCGCGGGTAGTGCAGCTCCTCGATCGCACCGGCGCCCATCCGCTCGGCCACCACGGTGCAGGAGAGCAGGTCGCCCCGGTGCTTGGGGAAGACGACGCCGCGCGAGACCGCGCCGACCTGGTGCCCGGCCCGCCCGACCCGTTGCAGCCCGGCCGCCACGCTCGGCGGCGCCTCGATCTGCACCACCAGGTCGACGGCGCCCATGTCGATGCCCAGCTCCAAGCTGGACGTGGCGACCACGGCGGGCAGCCGGCCGGACTTGAGCGCCTCCTCGATCTGCTTGCGCTCCTCCCGGGACACGCTGCCGTGGTGCGCCCGCGCGATCACCGCCGGCGCCCCGGCCGCCGCGCCGGACTGCGCCATCACCTCCGC
>NZ_JBXUOV010000183.1:0-11445 GCF_057196585.1 Micromonospora sp. ATLC20 | reverse complement strand
GCGACGGGGCTCGGCCCGGCGGCGCGGGCCGGGGCGCCGGCGACGAGTCCGGCGGTGGTGACGGCGGCGGCGCCGACCGCGGTGTCGCGTAGCAGTCGACGGCGGGCGTAGCCGGACGGCTGGTTCTCGGGCATGTGTCGTCCTCCCCGTTCGGGATCGGTGATCGGTAGGCCCAGACCACCACCCCGCCGGCGCCGATGTCCAAGATCGACGAGCGCAACGACCGATATCCGGACCGATATCACCGCAGGCCAGGCCGGTGGCCCGGCCCGGATCAACGCAACGAATCGACGGCGGTCCGGGCCGCCTCCCCCATCGCCAGGTCCACGTCGATCCGGCGGGCGGCCAGCCGTTGCGTGCGTACCGCCACCGCTATCGCGTACCTGCGGCCGTCGGGGTACTCCGCGACGCCCGCTTCGAGGTGCAGTCCCGGCAGGGTGCCGGTCTTCCCGGCGACCCGGACCCCGGGTGGGAAACCGGCGGCCAGCCGGGTCCAGAAGAGCTGCCGTGCCATCAGCTCCCGGACCATGGCGCACGCGGGCGCCGGGCCGGCCTCGTCCCGCCACACCAGACGGAGCAGCCGGGTCAGCTCCCGGGCGGTGCTGGAGCTGGTGTGCTCGGGGTCGAAGACCCGCATCGCGCGGACCCGTTCGGGCGACAGGGTGGGGAAGATCCGCGCGAAGTCCGCCTCGGTGCGTGCGCCCACGTCGGAGAGCATCGTCTCGACGAGTTGCCGGGGGCCGCCGACGATCCGGGTGCGCGGCAGGTCCAGCTCCGCGGCCAGCATCGGCAGCACGTCCGCCCCGACCCGCCGCAGGAGCAGGTCGGCCGCCGTGTTGTCACTCACCGACATGGCCAGGTACGCGAGGTCGCGCAGGGAGACCTCCACGTCGTCGGCGCAGCCGGCCACACCCCAGCCGCCGAGCCGGTCGGCGGCACCGACGAGCACCCGTTCGGTCGGGTCGAGCTGGCCGGCGGCCGCCTGCCGGGCGAACTCCAGCACCACCATGATCTTGAAGACGGAGGCGATGACGATCTGCTCGTCGGCGCGCAGCGCCACCTCACCGCCGGCCGGGTCGTCCACGTCCACGACGTGCAGGCAACCCCGCACCCCGGCCCGCCCGAAGATCTCCCCGACCCGTTCCGCCACATCCACGCCGACACGGTAACCAGCGGCGACGCTAGGGTGCGCGGATGGACCTGCTGCGGCACCTGCGGCACTTCGTGGTGGTCGCCCGGGAACTGCACTTCGGCCGGGCCGCCGAGACGCTGGGCATGGCACAGCCGCCGCTGAGCCAGTCGATCCAGCGGTTGGAGCGGGAGCTGGGCGTCACCCTGTTCGACAGGTCACAGCGCCAGGTCGGCCTCACCACCGCCGGCCAGCTGCTGCTCGGCGAGGCCGACGAGCTGCTGGCCGGTGAACGCCGGCTGCGTCACCTCGCCGACCGGGTCCGCCGGGGCGCGCTCGGGGTGCTGCGCGCCGGCGTACCCCCGGAGACCCCGGCCGTGACGTTGCGCGCGCTGCTCGACGCGCTCGCGGCCCGCGCGCCCGGGCTCGCCCTCGACCTGCACGAACTGACGAGCGCCGAGCAGCACCGGATGCTCGCGGACGGGCGGCTGGACGTCGGCCTGCTGCACCATCCGGTCGACGGGGCCGGGCTGCGCTTCGGTGAGCCGGTGGACGTACCTGTGGGTGTGCTGCTGCCCCGGGCCTCGCCGCTGGCCCGGCCGCGGGAGATCGCGCTCGCCGATCTGGCCGGCATGGACCTGGTCACCGCGCCACCGGCCACCGCACCGGGCTGGCACGAGCACCTGCTGACCGTGTGCCGGCAGCACGGTTTCGCCCCGACCCGGGTCCGCCCCGCGCGCAACCCGGAGTTCCTGTTCGGTCTGCTCCTCGCCGGCGGCGCGGTCGCCGTCGAGCCCGCCGCGCTGGCCCGCCGGGAACCACGTGTCGCCTGGCGACCGATCACCGGCACGCCGCTGGTCCGGCGGATCTCCGCGGCCTGGCCGATCCGTGCGGCACACCCGGCCGCGCCGATGTTCGGCCACCTCGCCACCGAGACGCTCGCCGCGCCCGACGAACCGGGCGGGCCGGCGCTCCTCGCCCCGGCGGCCCGGCCGTGGCCGGTGCTGTTCGAGGCCGGCCGGGACGAGAAGTTGGCCCGCTGACCTCCCGCAGTTCACCCCGATCCGGCTAACATCGCTGATCATGAATATCAAGTGCGTCACCCGCTCGCGACCCGGGCGGCTGATCGCGGCGGTGGTGCTCGCCGTCGCGGTCGCGTTCCCGCTCGGCGTGACCGGCGCCGCGTCGGCCGCGACCACACTGACGGTGGCGCAGGCGCTCGCCGCCCAGGACGGCCGGACGGCCACCGTCACCGGCTACGTCATCGGCCAGCCCACCGCCACCACCGCGGTGCTCACCTCGGGCTTCACCGCCGACACCGCTATCGCGATCGCCGACCAGGCCGGCGAGACCGGCACCGCCCGGATGCTGTACGTGCAGGTGACGGCCGCCTGGCGGAGCACCTTCGGGCTGCTCACCAACCCGTCGCTGCGGGGACGGCAGGTGACCGCCACCGGCACGCTCACCGCGTACTTCAGTCACGGCGGGCTGAAGAACCCGACCGCCATGAGCCTCGGCGGCGGCGCCACGCCGAGTCCCACGCCGACCCCGGGCCCGACCGGCACCGCCGGGCCGGACGCGTACTACGCGAACGCGGCCGGCAAGACCGGGCCGGCGCTGCGCACCGCGCTGCACGGCATCATCAGGGTGCAGACGAAACTCAGCTACGACCAGGTGTGGGACGCACTCAAGGACACCGACCAGGATCCGGCCAACCCGGCGAACGTGGTCCTGCTCTACAGCGGACGGTCGCAGAGCAAGACGAGCAACGGCGGCGGCGCGAACGACTGGAACCGGGAGCACGTCTGGGCCAAGTCGCACGGCGACTTCGGCACCGCCACCGGTCCCGGCACGGACGTGCACCACCTGCGCCCGGAGGACGTGTCCGTCAACTCGTCGCGCGGCAACAAGGACTTCGACTCGGGCGGCGGCACGGTGGCCGAGGCGCCCGGCTGCTACACCGACGCCGACTCGTTCGAGCCGCGCGACGCGGTGAAGGGCGACGTGGCCCGCATGATCCTCTACATGGCGATCCGGTACGAGGGCGACGACGGCTGGCCGGACCTGGAACCGAACGACTCGGTCTCCAACGGCTCCGCGCCCCGCCTCGGGCGGCTGTCGAAGCTGCTGGCCTGGAACGACCAGGATCCGCCGGACGCCTTCGAGAAGCGCCGCAACCAGCGCATCTACGAGCGCTGGCAGGGCAACCGCAACCCGTTCGTCGACCACCCCGAGTGGGCGCGGTCGATCTGGGGTTGACGCTCGTCACCGATGTGAGGAAGCGTGGCGAGCGGGTAGAGACATCCGGTTGGCACGGCCGGGGCGGTCGGCACGGACGCGCCCCGGCACCGCACGATCGGAGATGAGGCTCTCATGGCCCAGAACGGCATTCCGGACATCGCGCTCAACGACGGCAACACCATCCCGCAGCTCGGCTTCGGCGTCTTCCAGATCGAGCCGAAGGACACCGTCCGGGCCGTGGGCACCGCGCTGGAGGTCGGCTACCGGCACATCGACACCGCCCAGATGTACGGCAACGAGGCCGAGGTGGGTCAGGCGCTGCGCGCCTCCGGGCTGGACCGCGGCGGGGTCTTCGTCACCAGCAAGCTGAACAACGGCTTCCACCGCCCGGACGACGCCCGCAAGGCGTTCGAGCAGTCGCTGCGGGAGCTGAAGTTCGACTACCTCGACCTGTTCCTGATCCACTGGCCGCTGCCCACCCGCTACGACGGCGACTTCGTCTCCACCTGGAAGGTGCTGGAGGAGCTGCGTGACGCGGGCACGGTCCGGTCGATCGGCGTGTCCAACTTCCAGGTCGCGCACCTGGAGCGGCTGGCCGCCGAGGCGGACGTGGTGCCGGCGGTCAACCAGATCGAGGCGCACCCCTACCTCGGCAACGAGGAGGTGCGGGCGCACGACAAGGCGCACGGCATCGCCACCGAGGCGTGGTCGCCGATCGCGCAGGGCAAGGTGCTCGACGACCCGACAGTCGTCGACGTGGCCGAGCAGATCGGCCGGACCCCGGCCCAGGTGGTGCTGCGCTGGCACGTGCAGCGCGGCGACATCGTCTTCCCGAAGTCGACCACGCCGAAGCGGATCGAGGAGAACTTCGCGATCTTCGACTTCACGCTCGACGACACCGCGATGGAGCGGCTCACCTCGCTGGACCGGGGCGAGGCCGGCCGGACGGGCCCGAACCCGGACGAGTTCGACTACATCCCGAACTGAGCGGTCACACGTCGGAGGGGCCCCGGGGAGACCCGGGGCCCCTCCGCTTGTTGACTTCGCGTGCACTCGAAGGGGCAGGGTGACCGGCAAAGCTCCGACGGGGAGGAAGACATGCGCTACCGCACCATCGGCACGGACCCGGCCACCCGCCGCGAAGTCAGCGTGCTCAGTCTCGGCGCGATGCTGTTCGGCACCGCCACCGACGAGGCCACCTCGTTCGCCATCCTCGACCGGTACGTCGAGGCGGGCGGCACCTTCATCGACACCTCGGACAACTACGCCTTCTGGCAGAACGGGGGCCAGGGTGGCGAGAGCGAGGAGCTGCTCGGCCGCTGGCGGCGCAGCCGCGGGATCGGCGACGAGGTGGTCATCGCGACGAAGCTGGGCGCCCGTCCGCTCGCCCCCGGCACCAGCTACGTCGACAACCCGGAAGGGCTGTCGGCCAAGGTGATCCGCGAGTCCGCCGAACGCAGCCGGGAGCGCCTCGGCGTCGAGCGGATCGACCTGCTCTACGCCCACATCGAGGACCACACGGTGCCGCTGCAGGAGACCGTGGAGGGATTCGCCGAGCTGGTGGCCGAGGGCACCGTCGGGTTGCTGGGCGCCAGCAACCACCGCGCCTGGCGGGTGGAGCGGGCCCGCGCGCTCGCCGCCGCGGCCGGCCTGCCCGGGTACGAGGTGCTCCAGTACCACCGCAGCTACCTGCCCCGGCGTCTCGACGTGCCGAGCGAGCTGGACCGCGACGGCGACGTCGGCTGGGCCGGCCCGGACCTGCTCAGCTATCTGCGTACCGAGCCGCAGCTCACCCTGGTGGCCTATTCGCCGCTGCTCAAGGGCGCGTACGCGAGGCCGGAACGGCTCGGCGAGGAGTACGCGCTGCCGGCCACCCCGGCCCGGCTGGAGGCGCTGCGGGCGGTGGCCGCCGAGACCGGCGCCACCGTCAACCAGGTGGTGCTGGCCTGGCTGACGGGCGGGGACATCCCGTCGATCCCGCTCGTCGGCTTCTCCTCGGTGGCGCAGCTGGAGGAGAGCCTGGCCGCCGTCGACCTGGAGCTGACCGCCGAGCAGCGGACCCGGCTGGACTCGGCAGCCTGACCGCTGATGGACGAGGGCGCAGAACTGTCCGACGCTCCCGATCGATGCGACTCATCCGTGCCGGAGCACAAGCCGCCGGGTAATTTTCGCTACCCGACCGACCCCGGCCCGCACCGGGTGGCCGGTGATACCGGGAGGCGCGGCCTCCGTGTCTGACGTCGGGCGCTTGAGTCGGCGGTCCACAAAATCCTGAGCCGAGCGCTCGGCCTCGTCGATCAGCTTCTGCGCCTTCGTCTCCATCTCCTTTCGGCGCTCCTCCGACTCGTCGGCCTCGGCCTGGAGGCTGTCTATGGCCAAGCGCCAAGCATCATCGAGCCGTCCGCGGTCGTCGAACAGACTGGTCTCAAGCGGCGGTCCGGGGTCGATGTAGTTGCTGGACGGCACCACCCACAGCGCGTCGTCAACGACGTACTTCTCGGGTTGCCCCACTCGGTCAGCCTGCTCGCCGTCACCAGGACTGTCCTCGTTCGGCTCTGGTTCGTGCGAAGGGTCCATTTTCACTCCTGTTCTCATCATCTCCATGCGAACTCCCCCGCACCGAGATCCTTGCGCTTGATCAGGTCGTTGTAGTGCACGAGCTTCAGAGAGAACCGATAGGAGATGTAGATCAGGTTGAGAGCCGACAGGGCACACAACGTGATCCAGCGCCAGTCAGTGATTCCAACGAAAGTAAGCGGGGCGGGGACGTCGTCGTTTTGGGTAGTCGTGGTGGCACCCGTCGACGAGGTGCCCAGATACAGGACCACGGCCGCCACGGAAACGATGCCGCTGGTGATCAGAGAAAGACGCGCCAGGAGAGAACCGCCGACGAGCGTCTCACGATCCCCGGTCATGCCGAACCAGGAGGCCGCGATCGCCGGCAACGCCAGCATCAGCGCCGGCAGGCCGCCCACCTGTGCGCCCTGAGGCGTGTTGACGAGATTTCCAACGACTGCCACCAACAGGGTGGTCGCGAGAGCTGTCACGGCCGCGCGGCCACGTGCGCCGGGCGGCGTCTCTTTGAAGCGAGCCAACAACGCGAGGTCTCGCATCTTCGGCGACTGTCGAGCATACCCACGTAGATAGACGTGAACAAAGTTCTGTCCACGCTTCCGACGCACCCGGAAATGGTGGCCGGACTGGGTGGCATGGCCGGATTCATGCGCACATCTGTCCGTCTTGCCGATGGGCCGCCTCCCCCGCCAATTCCGCTCAACCAATGATTCGCAGTGTCGACACTGCAAAACCTGCTTCAAAACGTACTTGTTCGCCGGCGCATTCACCCGCAGGTGGTAGCTGTCCGCCGTCAGCGCCAGGTCGAGCGGGACGGCAACTTGATCGGGCCTCAAGCCGAGGCCAAGCCGCAGCAAGCCCCGCCATGTGGCGGTCAGCGAGGACGGGATGTAAGTGCGCTCGTACTTCACGAGAACCCGACGACTGATAAGTTCTGCCGACGGAACGACAGCGATGATGGGGTAAGACGAGCTGAGCGCCGCGACGTACTTACGAACGCAACGCTGACTTTCGTCATCGGGGAAGGAGATGCCGTCCAGGATCGCGTCCATTTTCTCCTCGGCCACCTCCGCACAGAGATCCCAGATGTTGCCGTTGGCCGCTGCGGCCTCGCTCGGTGAGACCTGAGGACCCCGGGTGGCGATGATCTGTAGCAACGCCCACTCCGCGAGTCGCAGGGCCTCGTCCAGCTCTGTTGCCTTGGGGGCCATCCTCGCCAACAACAGGCGAAGGCCCGCGGCCGCCAACTGAACCGACTCTTCGTAGGACAGGGTGGTCAGAGAATCACCTGCCGCCGAGCGGATATGGAAGTTGTCCACGAGTTCACCCTTGAGTGGCTGGAGGACCGGCAGGTAGAGGGGACCGTTGGCGTCCAGCAGAGGCAGCGAGAACGAGACAGTTACTTGCTGCACTACTGCACGTTCGTCATGATCGATCGCCTCAGTCAATCGGGACCGGAATTTGCCCGGATCGACTATTAGCTCGACGAACAGGGCAACGGCATCCGCGTCCTGCTGGTAGCCGTCCACCGCAGCGGCCTGCAGCCGCCGAAGCGTGGAGATCGACGGCAGCACTGGCGTCTCCACGACCTTGGTTTCCCCTGCCAGCCGCTCACGCAGCCGGCCAAACATGAGGAGTGCAATTCCCACAGCCAATACGAGGAAGAACAGGCGCGCCGCCCCTTCCAGCCAATCGCCATGGGTGGCCAGCCAGCCGCCCTGCGCGTCGAACTGATGGCGCAGCCATCCCGTGCTGCCGGCAAGGATCACCAGAGGTGCGGCCACGACGCAAATGATCAGGTTCATTGCCGTCCTCGCCCAGCGGTGACCCATGAAATTCCGCCCCCAACCAAGAGCACACCGTATGCAGAGAGCAACACCCTGCTACAGGGTCTGGCACCTGTCGAGGCCCCGAGGGCACACCAGGGCGGACCACAAACGCCACGCGCGATGAGATCTGCGCACGTCAGGAGCACCCGATCAGCCGCCCCTCCGGACATTGACCATCCATGTCCGACGGCAGTCGTTACCGTATCGTTATCGGCACTCTTCGATGAATCCCTTCTTTGGGCAGCACCAGTCTCCACTCGGCCAACGCCCACACCATCCGGTAGTACGAAGGAAGCGAATCGGCGGTTCAGGCGACCAAGGGGAGAACATCGACCAATGCCGGTTGTCCACCGGCGATCCTCGCGTGGGATGCCGCGCCAGATCTGATCTAGCGGCTCGTCTGGCGCCTGAGGAGTGAGGCCGGAAGAGAGGGAGGACAGCATGACGCCGTCACGGCTCGCCGTCATCATCGGCAGCGCCCCGGAACGGCTTCTGATTCCTCGCTCAGGCGCCCCGCCACGCGGGCTCGACGTACGCGAAGTCGACGTGACCCATACGACCCCTCTCGGCCATCCTGCCCGCCGAGCCCACGCCCGACGTGCGGGAGTTCGCGGAGCAGGTGGCGCTCGCGGAAGCGTTCGTGGTGGTGACACCGGCGTGCAACCACAGCTTCCCGGCTTCGTTGAAACAGGCGATAGGCGTCGCGTACGACCAATGGCAGGACCACACCGGTCGGCTTTGTCTCATACGGCTGCCGGTCAACCGGCGCGCACGCGGTCGACCAACCCCGGACGGTCCTCGCCGCGCTGCACCGCGATGACGGTACGGGGGTGTCGGCGTCGGCCTGCTCAACGGCAGGCCCTCGCCCACTCTGGGGAACGGATCGGACAGGACGTCCGGCTGCTCCTCGACGGCTGTCCTGACGGGGATTCGCATTGCGCGAGGGCTGGTGCGACGCGCCCGTACGCCTGCTGGCATTACACCGACGAAAGAGGTAGTGACTCATGAGCAACCGGAACACCGGCCTGGCCGTCGAGGCCGAGGGCTTGGTCCGGTCCTTCGGTTCGACCCGGGCACTCGACGGGCTGGACCTGCGGGTTCCCGCCGGCACCGTCTACGGCGTACTGGGCCCGAACGGCGCCGGGAAGACCACAGCCGTACGCGTGCTGGCGACGCTGTTGCGCCCGGACGGCGGCACGGCCCGGGTCTTCGGGCACGACGTGGTGCGCGAGGCCGACGCGGTGCGCGCCCGGGTGAGCCTGACCGGCCAGTACGCCTCGCTGGACGAGGACCTGACCGGCGCGGAGAACCTGGTCCTGCTGGGCCGGCTGCTCGGGCTGGGCCGGTCCGGCGCCCGGGACCGGGCCGAGCAGTTGCTCGCCGCGTTCGGGCTGACCGATGCGGCGGGACGGCAGGTGAAGAAGTACTCCGGTGGGATGCGGCGGCGCATCGACATCGCCGCGAGCATCCTCAACACGCCGGACCTGCTGTTCCTCGACGAGCCGACCACCGGGCTGGACCCGCGCAGCCGCAACCAGGTGTGGGCGATCGTGCGGGCGGTGGTGGCGTACGGCACGACGGTGCTGCTGACCACGCAGTACCTCGACGAGGCGGACCAGCTCGCCGGCCGGATCGCTGTGGTCGACCACGGCCGGGTGATCGCGGAGGGCACCCCGGGCGAGTTGAAGTCGTCGATCGGCGCGGGCAGTGTCCACATCCGGCTGCGCGATCCGGAGCAGCGGCCGCAGGCCGAGCAGGTGCTGCGGGCGTCGCTCGGCGTACCGGTGCAGCTCGCCGCGGATCCGGCGGCGCTGACCGCCCGCGTCGGCGAGCACGGCACCGACCTGGAGGCCGGTACGCAGGCGGCGCGGGCGCTCGGTGAGCTGGCCGCCGCCGGCATCGTGGTGGACGACTTCTCCCTCGGCCAGCCCAGCCTGGACGAGGTCTTCCTGGCCCTGACCGACCACCCGGCCGTCCCGGCGGACGAGCGGGACGACGAACTGGAGGCGGCGCGATGAGCGACACCGCAATCAGCACCGGGCGGTCGCCGTCCGTCTACATGCCGTCCGCCGAGGCGCTGGCCACTGTGCTCGCCCCGGCCGAGCGGCCGGCCCGGCCCAGCGCGTTGTCGGCGTCGCTGACGTTCGGCTGGCGGGCGCTGCTGAAGATCAAGCACGTGCCGGAGCAGCTGTTCGACGTGACCGCGTTCCCGATCATCATGGTGCTGATGTTCACGTACCTGTTCGGTGGCGCGCTCGCCGACAGCCCGCGTGCGTACCTGCAGTTCTTCCTGCCCGGCATCATGGTCACGAGCGTCGTGATGATCACCATGTACACCGGGGTCGGGCTGAACAGCGACATCGAGAAGGGCGTCTTCGACCGGATCCGTACGCTGCCGGTCTGGCGGCCGGCGGCGCTGGTCGGGATGATCTTCGGCGACGTGCTGCGCTACGTCCTGGCCGCCGTGGTCATCCTCACCGTGGGCGTGGTGCTCGGCTTCCGTCCCGACGGCGGGCTGCTCGGGGTGCTCGCCGGGATCGGGCTGCTGGTGGTCTTCTCGTTCGCGTTCTCCTGGGTGTGGACGTTCTTCGGCCTGGTGCTGCGCAGCGAGAAGTCGGTGATGGGGACCAGCATGATGGTGCTGTTCCCGCTGACGTTCCTGAGCAACGTGTTCGTCGACCCGTCGACCATGCCCGGTTGGCTGCAGGCGTTCGTCAAGATCAACCCGATCACCCAGCTCGTCACCTCGGTCCGCGCGGCGATGGCCGGCTCGATGGACGGCCCGAGCACCATGTGGATGCTGCTCTGGAGCGCATTCTTCGTGGTCGTGTTCGGCACGCTGACGATGTACCGCTACAACCGCCGCTGACGCGACGACGGTGGCGGGGTCCACGCGGCCCCGCCACCGTCGGTGGTCAGAGCCGCCAGGGCACCGGCTCGGCCGGCCGGTAGCGGCAGGCGCCGCCGGTGGTGACCGACTCGCGCAGGTGCGCGGCGAGCGCCGGATGCCGCTCGTCGATGCGGCGCAGGGTGTCCCGGATCCGCCCGGTCACCGCCTTGCGCGCCCGTTCCGCCTGGTCACCGAGTCGCCGGTCGCGCCCGGCCAGCCCGGCGGCGGCACGCAACTGGTCGAGCAGCGCCGCGCGCTCGGCGTCCAGTTCGGCCAGCCGCCGCCCGTCGTCCTTGGCCGCCGCCCGGTCGATCTCGTCGTCGAGCCGCCGCAGGTGCCGGCGGTAGCGGGCCTTCGCCTCGTCGTCGAGCACCGGATCGGCTCCGAGGCGGCGCGCGGCGACGAGTTCCGGACCGGCCGCCGGATCGAGCAGTTCGACGGCGGGCACGTCCGCGCCGGGACGGCTCAGCAGCAGGCGCAGGTCGTGCAGCCCTTTGGCGTCGGGCAGGTGCACCACGACGCCGTCGTACGCGAGGCGCCACACCGGCCCGTCCGGACGGAACTCGGGCCGGATGACGTCCGCGCCGGGGTCGGGCGTCCGCCCGTGCACCACACCCGCCCGGGACAGGCCCGACGCGCCCCGCCGGCTGGGCAGCGACGGCGCGACGGCCAGGGCCGGAACGCCCGCGCCGAGCCGGGCCGCCACCGGCGCGACCGTTGCGGACGCCGCCGCCGGGGCGGGATCCGCCGCGCCCAGCCGGTCCACCACCTGGATCATCCCC
>NZ_JBXUOV010000182.1:0-11602 GCF_057196585.1 Micromonospora sp. ATLC20 | reverse complement strand
GCCGGGCGCGGCGCGGTGCCGGCCGGAGCGGAGCCGGTCGGCGGCCCGCCAGGCGTCGTCCAGGGCGTGGCTGACGGTGCGGGCGTCGCCGGCCACGAGCCGCAGCAGCGCGTCGCCGTCCTCGGCGCCGAGCAGCCGCGCCACGCCGTCGCGTTCCTGGGCGACCAGGCGGTCGACCCGACGGCCCACCTGCTGGTGCAGCGCGTCGCGGGTGTCCAGCAGCCGCCGGTGCGCCGCGTGTACGGCGGGGCGGAGCGCGTCGGTGACCCCGGCGGTGGCGATGGCGCGCAGGATGCCCACGTCGCGCAGCCCGCCGGCCGCCTCCTTGAGGTCGCCTTCGAGCAGGAAGGCCAGTTCGCCGTGCGCCTCCCAGCGCGCGGCGGTGATCTCGCGCAGGCCGGGGAGCTGGCGGATCGCGGTCCGCCGCCAGTGGTCGGTGGCGGTACGCGCGAGCTGGTCGGTGAGCGCCGGATCGCCCGCCACGTGCCGGGCGTCGAGCAGGCCGAGGGCGACCTTGACGTCGTCCTGGGCCACCGACAGCGCCTCGGCGACGGTGCGCACCGAGTGGTCCAGCCGCAGCCCGGCGTCCCAGATCGGATACCAGAGCGACGCGGCCAGCTCGTCGATGCCGGGTACCCCGGCGTGCAGCAGCACCAGGTCGAGGTCGCCGTAGGGGGCGCACTGGCGGCGGCCCAGCCCGCCCACCGCGACGAGCGCGACCCCGTCCCGGTCCGGGAAGGCCCGGCACAGCCAGGCGTCGAGCGCGTCGGCCCGGGCGGTCCGGGCGGCCGCGCCGATGCCGGCGGGAACGCCGGCGACCTCGTTGACCACGGGCACGCCGTCCCCGGTGGGGGCGGCGGCCGTGGTCAACGAGGTCACGTCGGCGGATCCGGCGATCAGAGGGCGTCGAGCCCGCGCTCGCCGGTACGCACCCGGACGACCTCCTCGACGCCGGTCACCCAGACCTTGCCGTCGCCGATCTTGCCGGTCCGGGCGGCGCCGACGATCGCGTCCACGATCTTGTCGACGTCCATCTCGTCGGTGAGCACCTCGACCCGGATCTTGGGCAGGAACTCGACCGTGTACTCGGCACCCCGGTAGACCTCGGTGTGCCCCTTCTGCCGGCCGTAGCCCTGGACCTCGCTGACGGTCAGCCCGGCCACGCCGAGCGCGTGCAGGGCCTCCTTCACCGCGTCCAGCTGGTACGGCTTGATGACCGCGGTCACCAGCTTCATGTCCAACCCCTCCATCCCAGGAACGTTAACCGGCGACCTTCTCGCTGACCGGCGCGGACTCGTCGGTCTCGACGGCGGGCTCCGCGGCCGGCTTGCCGGCGCCGATCCCGGCCATCGCGAACGCGCCACCGCTGCTGCCCGTGGTGGGCGACAGGTCGTAGCCGCTCTCCGCGTGCTCGGCGATGTCGATGCCGTCGACCTCGGCCTCGGCGGAGACCCGCAGGCCGATCGTCTTGTCGATCACGAAGCCCAGGGCGAAGGCGACCACGAAGGAGTAGACGCTGACGATCAGCGCGCTGATCGCCTGCTTGCCGAGCAGCGAGGCGTCGCCGCCGACGAGCAGACCGTCGGTCTCCACCAGCGAGCTGACCGAGGCGGTGCCGAACAGGCCGATCCAGAGGCAGCCGATCCAGCCGCCCACGAAGTGCACGCCTACCACGTCGAGCGAGTCGTCGTAGCCGAGCCGGTACTTCAGGCCGACCGCGAGGGCGCAGACCGCACCGGCCACCACGCCCAGCAGCACCGCTGCGGCCGGGGTGATGAACGCACAGGCCGGGGTGATCGCGACCAGGCCGGCGATGGCGCCGGACGAGGCGCCGACCAGGGTCGGCTTGCCGTCGCGCAGCCACTCCACCACGATCCAGCCGAGCAGCGCGGCGGCGGTGGCGACCTGGGTGTTGATGAACGCCAGCGCGGTGACCCCGTCGGCGGTCAGCTCGGAACCGGCGTTGAAGCCGAACCAGCCGAACCACAGCAGCGCGGCGCCGAGGGCGACCATCGGGACGTTGTGCGGCTTCATGCTCTCGCGCGGCCAGCCGACCCGCTTGCCGAGCACGAGCACCAGCGCGAGCGCCGCCGCACCGGCGTTGATGTGCACAGCGGTACCACCGGCGAAGTCCAGCGCGCCGATGTCGCCGCCGATCAGCCCGCCGCCCCAGACCATGTGGGCGACCGGGAAGTAGACCAGGGTGGCCCAGCCGAACGCGAACAGCAGCCAGCCGGCGAACTTCACCCGGTCGGACAGCGCGCCGCTGATCAGCGCCACGGTGATGATCGCGAACATCATCTGGAAGGCGATGAAGACGTAGATCGGGATGCCGGTCTCGCCCCACAGGTCGTTCTCGCCGACGAAGGTCTTGGTGCCGAGGTACTGGCCCAGGTCACCCCAGAACCTGCCGCCCTCGCCGAAGGCGACGGTGAAGCCGTAGAAAAGCCACAGGATGCTGACGAGCCCGATGGACGAGAAGCTCATCATCATCATGTTCAGAACGCCCTTGGACCGGTTCAGGCCGCCGTAGAACAGCGCGAGACCGGGGGTCATGAGCAGCACGAGGGCAGTCGAGACAAGCAACCAGGCAGTGTTCCCGGTGTCGATCTCCACGCTGCCTCCTCTCGTTGTCGTATTCCTCCCTCCGACTGAGACCTGGCAGCATCGCCCGTCAGCCGGTTGCGCGGAAGCTTTGTCGCCGGCTGTTTCCTTCAGCGACACCGCGCGATTTCCGACGCGTGACGGGTTGTTTCCGGCATGTGAAGAACGCCGATCTTGGTCAGCGCAGCGCGTACTCCAACTGGTGCCGCTCGTAGTCGAGCAGCCGCAGGTCACGCATAGGGCGACGCAGGTGGCCCTTGTGGACGATCCGGACGAACGCCGGTTCACCGGCGGCGGCCATCCGCCGGATGCCCTCGACGTGGTCGACGATGCGCTTGCGGATGGTCCGGATGAGCCGGTGCCGGTCGCGCGGGATCAGCCCGTAGGCGTCGGCGAACAGCCGCAGCCGGCGCGGCCGGTCCGGGTGCTTCCAGCCGAGCGTGATCGAGTCCCGGTCGGAGAAGATCGGCACCCAGGTCCAGGCCGCGTACGCCACGTCGTAGATGCGGGCGCCGGGCGAGGCGAGGTCGAAGTCGATCAGCCCGAGCGTGCCGTCCGGCCGCCAGATCACGTTGTGCGGCGCGGCGTCGTGGTGGCAGATGACCTCGGTGTCCGGCGGGGGCGGCCCGAACGAGCGCCAGACCGCGCCGGGCGGCGGGGTGAAGCCGTACTGCGCGTCGTGGAACATCCGCAGCATCGTGGCCACCGTGACCAGGGCCTCGTCGGTGACCCAGTGCGGGGCCAGCGGGTACTCCCCGCACTCCCCCTCCAGGTACGACAGGACCTCCCGGTTGCGCTCGTCCATGCCGAGCGCCCGGGGCGCGCCGGTGAATCCGACGTACTCCAGGTGGCGCAGCAGCGCGTGCACGGAGGGCGTCCACGGGCCGGCGTTGCGCCGGACCGTGTCTCCCACACGGACCACTGTGCTCACGTTCCCGCCGTGCAGCGGGATCTCCTGCGAAGTCACGTACGGTCTCCCGAGGCGTGGCGACGGGTGGCTGGGGTCGCGCCACCCCGCGTAGGCGCGATCGTCAGTCGTCACGGGAGAGGCTACGCGTCCCGGGCGAGCGGCTCGGTGCCGAGCAACGCGTCGACGAACTGTGCCGGGTCGAACGGGGCCAGGTCGTCCTTGCCCTCGCCGAGGCCGACGAGCTTGACCGGGATGCCGAGCTTGCGCTGCACGGCGATCACGATGCCGCCCTTGGCGGTGCCGTCGAGCTTGGTCAGCACCACGCCGGTGACGTTCACCGCCTCGGTGAAGACCCGCGCCTGCTCCAGCCCGTTCTGGCCGGTGGTGGCGTCGAGGATCAGCAGCGTCTCGTCGATCGGGCCGTGCTTCTCCACCACCCGCTTGACCTTGCCCAGCTCGTCCATCAGGCCGATCTTGTTCTGGAGCCGGCCGGCGGTGTCGATGAGCACGGTGTCCACGCCGGTGTCGATGCCGCGCTTGACCGCGTCGAACGCGACGCTCGCCGGGTCGGCGGCCTCGGGCCCGCGGACCGTCTCGGCGCCCACCCGGCCGCCCCAGGTCTCCAGCTGGTCGGCGGCGGCGGCCCGGAACGTGTCGGCCGCGCCGAGCAGCACGCTGCGGCCGTCCGCGACGAGCACCCGGGCGATCTTGCCGCAGGTGGTGGTCTTGCCGGCGCCGTTGACGCCGACCACGAGCACCACCGCCGGGACGCCCTCCTTCGGCGCGGTGCGCAGCGAGCGGTCCAGGCCCGGGTCGAGCGCGTTGACCAGCTCGGCGGCGAGCAGCGCGCGCAGCTCGTCCCCGGTACGGGTGCCGAGCACCCGGGTCCGCTCGCGCAGCCGGTCGACGATCTCCCGGGTGGCGTCGATGCCGACGTCGGCGGTGATCAGGCTGTCCTCGATCTCCTCCCAGGTGTCCTCGTCCAGCCGGTCGCGGCTGAGCAGGCCGAGCAGGCCCTTGCCGAAGGCGTTCTGCGAGCGGGACAGCCGCGACCGCAGCCGGACCAGGCGGCCGGCGGTCGGCTCCGGCACCTCGACCTGCGGCACCTCGACCGGAGGGGCCGGCGGCGCCTCGACCACCACGCCGGTGGTGAGTTCCGCCTCCGGGGCCTCGACCGGCGGGCCGGCCAGGTCCTCCTCCGTCCGGGTGTCGACCTCCGTGCGCGGCAGCGGCGGCTGCGGGCGCCGGCGCAGCCGGGGCACCACGAGGCTCAGGCCGCCGATGATCAGCACGCCGAGCAGGGCGAGAGCGACGAGGAGGTATTCCGTCATGCCCGAAATCCTGTCAGATGCCGGCGACGGCGTCCCACTCACCGCCTCGGCACGCGAACAACCTGCGGGTACGCTCACACCGGAAGGCGTACCGCAACCGCCGGCCGGGTAGGAATCAGCCGCAACGATCTTGTCGGAGGTGCGTCGTGCCCGGTTCCCGCCTGCTCATCGGCCCGCTGCTGCGCCGGGTCGTCGACACGCGGGCCACCATCTGGGTGGAGACCAGTTCGCCCGCTGTGGTCACCGTCCGCACGGCGGACGGCGCCACCGGCAGCTCGCCCACCTTCTCCGCGTACGACCACCACTACGCGATCGTCGTGGTGAGCGGGCTCACCCCGGACAGCGCCACCACCTACGAGGTGCTGATCGACGACGAGGTGGCGTGGCCGCTGCCCGACTCGTCGTTCCCGCCCAGCGTGATCCGCACCCGCGCGCTCGACGACGCCGACCAGCCGGTGCGGCTGTTGTTCGGCTCGTGCCGGGAGACCACCCAGCACTCCACCGCGCGCCGGCTGCCGCCTGACGCGCTGGACGCGTACGCCCGGCGGGTGATGGCCGCGCCCGACGAGGCCGTGCTGCCCGACCTGCTGGTGCTGCTCGGCGATCAGGTGTACGCGGACGAGACCTCGCCGACCGTGCGGCGGCTGCTCAAGCGGCGCCGGCGGCGGCCGAAGGACGCCCCGGCGACGCAGGTGGTGAGCTTCGACGAGTACACCAAGCTCTACCTGGAGTCGTGGCGCGACCCGGAGATCCGCTGGCTGTTCTCCACCGTGCCGAGCGTGATGATCTTCGACGACCACGAGGTGATCGACGACTGGAACACCTCGCAGTCGTGGCGCGCGGACATGCGCGAGCAGCCGTGGTGGGCCGAGCGGATCCGCAGCGGCCTCGCCTCCTACTGGGTCTACCAGCACCTGGGCAACCTCAGCCCGGACGAGATCGCCGCCGACCCGGTGTACGCGAAGGTGATCGCCGCCGAGGACGCCACCGGCGTGCTGCACGAGTTCGGTGAGCGGGTCGACAAGGAGGCCGACCTGGCGCACGACACCGAGCGCTGGCGGGCCGTGCAATACCAGTGGAGCTACGCGCTGGACCTGGGCCGCACCCGCCTGGTCATGCTGGACAACCGGTCCAGCCGGGTGCTCCTGCCCGGCAGCCGGGCGATGCTGCCGCCGGGCGAGTGGTCGTGGTTCCTCGACCAGGCGCACGGCACCTACGACCATCTGGTGGTGGGCAGCTCGCTGCCGTGGCTGCTGCCGCCGGGCATCCACCACGTCGAGGCGTGGAACGAGCGCCTGGCCGACTCCAACCGGCAGTGGGTGGCGCGAATCTCCGAGCAGATCCGCCGGGCCCTGGACCTGGAGCACTGGGCCGCGTTCCGACGCTCGTTCGAGGCGCTGGGCGAGCTGTTCGCGCGGCTGGGCAGCGGCACCGCGCCGCGCACCGGGGCGCGGGTGGGCGCCGGGCCGGCGTACGCGCGACCGGCGTCGATCAGCGTGCTCTCCGGTGACGTGCACCACTCGTACGTGGCCCGGGCGCGGTTCGCCGACCGTGACGTCCGGACGCCCGTGCACCAGCTCACCTGTTCGCCGATCCACAACCAGGTGCCGGCCGGCATGCGCCCGCTGATGACGCTCGGCTGGAATCCGGGGCCGGCCGGGGCGACCCGGGCGCTGGCGCGTTCGGCCGGGGTACGCCGCCCGCCGGTGCGCTGGCGGAAGCTGGCCGGGCCCTACTTCGGCAACGCGGTCGCCACGCTCACCCATCAGGGCCGCAGGGCCGCCGTGGTGATCGAGGGCACGACCAGCGAGGGCGAGCTGCGACCGGTGGCGCACCAGCAACTCAGCGACGGGGACTGAGTACCCTCTGAGCGTGGACGAGACGCTGCGCGCCGTGGAGCACGAGTTGACCGCGCTGCTGCGCCGCGGCCGGGCGTTGTCCTGGGAGATCGCCCGCGAGGTCCACCCGAACCTGGAACCCAACGCGTACGGCCTGCTGCTCTGGCTACGCCGCTCCGGGTCGATCCGCCTCACCGACCTGGCCGCGAAGCTGGGCATCGGCAAGGGCACGCTGAGCCGCCAGATCGGCGGTCTGGAGGCGCTGGGCCTGGTCCGGCGCGACCCGGACCCGACCGACCGGCGGGCGGCCCAGCTGAGCCTGACCGAGGAGGGCACCCGGCGGTTCGACGCGGCCCGGGCGGCACGACTCGGACAGATCAGGCGTTCGCTCGAAAGCTGGCCGAAAGAGGACGTGGCGGACCTGGCCCGGCTGATGCACCGCTTCAACGAGTCGTTCTGAGCCCCCGGCGAGGGGGAACAAAGCCGGCCCGACCCGAGTTGTTGCTCAAGGCAACGGCTTATACGGTTGCCCGAGGCAACCTTTCTCCCCCGTTCCGGAGGCAATCCACGATGACCCAGGCGACTGCGCCCGCGCGGGCGACCGCCGTCGACATGTCCCACCGGCAGATCCTGGAGGCACTCTCCGGCCTGCTGCTGGGCATGTTCGTCGCGATCCTCTCCTCCACCGTGGTCTCCAACGCGCTGCCGCGGATCATCACCGACCTGCGCGGCGGCCAGTCCGCGTACACCTGGGTGGTCACCTCGACGCTGCTGGCGACCACCGCGACCACGCCCATCTGGGGCAAGCTCTCCGACCTGTTCAGCAAGAAACTGCTGGTCCAGCTCTCCCTGGTGGTCTTCGTGCTGGGCTCGGTGCTCGCCGGGCAGGCGCAGACCACGGGTGAGCTGATCGCCTGCCGCGTGGTGCAGGGCGTCGGCGCGGGCGGCCTCACCGCCCTGGCCCAGGTGATCATGGCGACGATGATCGCGCCCCGCGAGCGCGGCCGGTACAGCGGCTACCTCGGCGCGGTGATGGCCGTCGGCACCATCGGCGGCCCGCTGATCGGCGGCGTGATCGTGGACACCTCCTGGCTCGGCTGGCGCTGGTGCTTCTACGTCGGCGTGCCGTTCGCCGTGCTCGCCCTGGTCGTGCTCCAGCGGACGCTGCGCCTGCCGGTGGTCAAGCGCGAGGTGAAGATCGACTGGTGGGGCGCCACGCTCATCACCGCCGCCGTCTCGCTGCTGCTGGTCTGGATCACCCTGGCCGGCGACAAGTACGACTGGATCTCCTGGACCAGCGGTGCGATGGTGGCCGGCGCGGCGGTGCTCGGCGTGCTCGCCGCCCGGGTCGAGAAGCGTGCCGCGGAACCGATGATCCCGCCGCACCTGTTCCGCAACCGCACCATCACGCTCGCCGTGATCGCCAGCATCGCGGTCGGCGTCGGCATGTTCGGCGCCTCGGTCTTCCTCGGCCAGTACTTCCAGATCAGCCGTGGCGCCAGCCCGACCATGTCCGGCCTGATGACGCTGCCCATGATCGGCGGCCTGCTGGTCTCCTCGACGGTGGTCGGCCGGATCATCACCGCCACCGGCCGCTGGAAGAGCTGGCTGGTCATCGGCTCGGTGCTGCTCACCGCCGGCTTCGCGCTGATGGGCACCATGCGCGCGGACACCCCGTACTGGCGCCTCGCCGTGTTCATGGCGCTGATCGGCCTCGGCGTCGGCATGAGCATGCAGAACCTGGTGCTGGCCGTGCAGAACACCGTCCGCCCGGACGAACTCGGCGCAGCCAGCTCGGTGGTGGCGTTCTTCCGCAGCCTCGGCGGCGCGATCGGCGTCAGCGCGCTCGGCGCGATCCTCGGGCACCGGGTCACCGGCTACCTGGCCGACGGCCTGAGCCGCCTCGGCGTCCCGGCCTCCGGGTCGGGTGGCGGCGGCCTGCCGGACGTGCACACGCTCCCCGGCCCGATCCGGGCCGTGGTCGAGTCCGCGTACGGCCACGCCGCCGGTGACATCTTCCTGGCCGCCGCCCCGTTCGGGCTGCTCGCCCTGATCGCGGTGGTCCTCATCCGGGAGGTGCCGCTGCGCCGCTCCAACGCCGAGCCGGTCCCCACCGGGCGGGAGACGGCCGAGGCCGTTCCGGCCGGAACGAAGGACTGACGATGGACGCCGCGGAGCGTGAACGGTACGGCCCGCAGACCCGGCCGCTGCCCTACGAACGGGGTACGGACGGGCCACGGGTGGTGCTCGTCGGCGTGGACGGCAGCCGCACCTCGATGCGCGCCGCCGCGTACGCCGCCGGACTGGCCCGGCGGCAGGGCGCCACGCTGGTGGCGGTGTTCGTCAGCTCGCCCGCCTCGTACAGCGCGATGCTCTCCGGCGTGGTGGCCGGCGCGGTCCAGCAGACCCACGACGAGCTGGCCGACGAGCTGCGTGCCGAGTGCCGGCGCGGGGCCGAGGAACTGGACCTGCCGGTGACGTTCCTGTGCCGGCGCGGCGACGCCTACACCGAGCTGTGCCGGGCCGCCGACGAGCACCGCGCCGACATGGTCGTGGTCGGCTCGTCCGAGCAGGCCGGGCACAAGCTGGTCGGCTCGGTCGCCACCCGGCTGGTCCGCACCGGCCGCTGGCCCGTCGTCGTGGTGCCGTAGGCCGGCGATTAACGCTTCGCGGCGTGCCCGGCGCTCGCCTAGCATCGCTCGGATGACCTGGACCGTGCCTGAGATCGACCGCCGCCACGAGCCGTACGTCGCCGACGAGCGCACCATGCTCGAAGGCTGGCTCGACCACCATCGCGACACCCTGGTGCACAAGTGCGCCGGGCTGACCGCCGAGCAACTGCGTACCCGAAGCGTCGAGCCCTCCGGGCTGACCCTGCTCGGCCTGGTCCGGCACATGGCCGACGTGGAGCGCTGGTGGTTCCGCCACCGCGCCGCCGCCCTGGAGTTGCCCGACCTCTACGACTACAGCACCGACCCGGACGCGGACCTCAACGACATCGCCGACGCCGACCCGGCCGAGGCGTTCGCCACGCTGCGCGCCGAGATCGAGGCGGCCCGGGAGGCGGTGGCCGGCCTGCCGCTGGAGCACACCTTCCGCCACCGCCGGGGCGACACCACGCACGAGATCAGCCTGCGCTGGGTGTACGTGCACATGATCGAGGAGTACGCCCGGCACAACGGCCACGCCGACCTGATCCGGGAACGCATCGACGGCGTCACCGGCGCCTGAGCCCGGCTCAGTACGCCAGCGCCGCCCGCAGGTACCGCAGGTCGGCCGGGCCGCTCCAGCGGTGCGCGGAGAGACCCGCCACCCGGGCGCCGGCCACCGCGCGGTCCTCGTCGTCGACGAACAGCACCCGCCCCGGCGGCGTCGCCAGCGCCTCGCAGGCGGCCTGGAAGTACTCCTTCGCCGGCTTGTGCACCCCGACGACCGATGAGTTGACGATCACGTCCAGCTCCTCGGTCAGGCCCAGCGCGGCCAGGTCGGCGTCGAGCAGGTCGGTGGCGTTCGTGCCCAGCCCGACCCGGATGCCCGCAGCCCGCACCTCGCGGACGAACGCCAGCACCTCCGGGTCGACCTCACCGCGGTAGCTCTGCCACTCCTGGACCGCCGCACGGGCCCGGTCCGCGCCGACGGCGGGGGTCAGCGCGTCGGCCACGCTCACCATCCACTGGGCGTGGCTGACCTGGCCGGTGAGCACCGGCTGGAGCAGTCCCCAGGACATCGCGATCTCACCGAGGACGCCCTCGGTCAGCCCGTACTCCCGCTCGACGCCGGCGGCCACCGCCGGATCCCAGCGGCGCAGTACGCCGTCGAAGTCCACCAGGAGCGCCGTGGCGCGTTCCCGACTCACTCGCTCGTCACCTGTTCCTCGTCGTCGGCCCGGTTGAGCCGCTGGCTGATCACCTGGGTCACACCGGCGCGCATCGTCACTCCGTAGAGCGCGTCGGCGATCTCCATGGTCCGCTTCTGGTGCGTGATCACGATGAGCTGGCTCTTCTCCCGCAACTGCGCCAGCAGCGTGATCAGGCGGCCCAGGTTCACGTCGTCTAGCGCCGCCTCCACCTCGTCCATGATGTAGAACGGGCTGGGCCGGGCGCGGAAGATCGCCACGAGCATCGCCACCGCGGTCAGCGACCGCTCCCCGCCGGAGAGCAGCGAGAGCCGCTTGATCTTCTTGCCCGGCGGGCGGGCCTCGACCTCGACGCCGGTGGTGAGCAGGTCCTCCGGGTCGGTGAGCACGAGCCGGCCCTCACCGCCGGGGAACAGCACGGTGAAGACCTGCTCGAACTCCCGTGCGGTGTCCTCGAACGCGCTGGCGAAGACCTCCAGGATGCGGTCGTCCACGTCCTTGACCACGGTGAGCAGGTCGCGCCGGGTCGCCTTGAGGTCCTCCAGCTGCTCGGAGAGGAACTTGAAGCGCTCCTCCAGCGCGGCGAACTCCTCCAGCGCCAGCGGGTTCACCTTGCCCAGCAGGGCCAGTTCCCGCTCCGCCTTGGCGGCCCGCTTCTCCTGCACCGGCCGCTCGTAACGGACCGGCTCGGGCACCGGCCGGCCCTCCTTCTCGGCGAGCGCCACGTCCGCGTCGGTGGGCGGGACGAGCCGGTCCGGGCCGTACTCGGCGACGAGCGTGGCCACGTCCAGCCCGAAGTCCTCGGCGGCCTTGGCTTCCAGCTGCTCGATGCGCATCCGCTGCTCGGCGCGGGCCACCTCGTCGCGGTGCACCTGGCTGGTCAGCCGCTCCAGCTCGGCGGCGAGGCGCTTGGCCGCGCCGCGTACCTCGGACAGCTCGGCCTCGCGCGCGGCGCGTTCGCGGGCGACGGCGTCGCGGTGCTCCTCGGCCCGGGCGATCGAGACGGTGAGCCGGGTGAGCGCCTCCCGGGCGCCGCCGACCACGGCCCGGGCGATCTGGGCGC
>NZ_JBXUOV010000181.1:0-11652 GCF_057196585.1 Micromonospora sp. ATLC20 | reverse complement strand
GGGGCGGGCGGCGGCAGGGCCGCGGCGGCGGGCGGCGCGATCCGGGTGAAGTCGCGGGAGGCGCGCTGGTCGGCGGCGGCCCGGTCGGCGACGGCCTCGCGTACCTCCAGGTGTGCCGGGCCGGTCTCGCCGACGCCTGCCACGCCGATCAGGCCGAGGCAGCAGGTGACGCCGGTGGCAACAGCGATCCGGCCGGGTACGGTCCGGGCCGGGCCGCGTCGCGGCGGTTCCGGGGCGCGGTGACGCCCCACTCTCCGTTCGGCTGATGCCGGGTCAATCGTTCGGCGAACCGGGCGGTTGGCGGGCAGCGGCTGATGATCGGAGTCGTCGGGATGCACCCGCCGAGGCTAGAAAGCTTCCGGGCCTTTGCCATCGGGGTGATTGGTGGCATGCGCCACAATCTGCCGGATTCGCGGGCCGCATTAGGGGTGCTGGATCATGAAAGCCGCTAAGGTCGTGTACCCGGAAGAATGCCTATGTCGGTTTCGACGGTGCGAAACGGACGTCGGGCCGAGCCGGTGGCGGCGTACCCCCGGCTCCTCCGTTCGACGGAGGGTGCCCTGGTCGGACGGCTTGCGCGCGGCGGCGGTCCACCGACCCGCCGGGATCGACGCCTCGCGATCGGACGCTCCGCACGTGCGCCTTGTGGATCATGGCGAGGCCGCCGCGCGGCGGCCCGGGCGCTCGATACGATTCCCACGGTGACGGAGCGGATGGTCGACGAGCGCCCGAGCGGCCCCCGCAGCCGGCGCGGCACGCTCGTCGTCGTCTGCGCCGTGCTGCTCGCGCTGCTGCTCGCCGGGCACCGGCTGGTGCCCAACGTGCACGGCCTGGGCAGCCTGGTGGACAGCGTCACCCCGCTGCTCGGGATCGCCGTACCGCTGCTCGCGCTGGCGGCGCTGCTGCGCCGCTCCCGGCCCGCGCTGCTGGCGGTGCTGCTGCCGGCCCTGATCTGGGCCGGGCTGTACGGACGCGCCTGGCTGCCCCCGGCCGCCGGCGCGGACGGCGCCACGGTCCGGGTGGTCAGCCAGAACCTGCGCGTGAGCAACCCCGACCCGGCCGCCACCGTCGGCGCGCTCACCGGCGACGCCCCGGACCTGATCGGCCTTCAGGAGGTCGCCGACGGCGGCCGGGTGGCGCCGGTGCTGGCCGAGCGCTACCCGCACCGGGCGGTCGTGTCGACAGTGGCGCTGTGGAGCCGGTGGCCGATCCGCGAGGCGCACGGCGTGGACACCGGGCTGGGCTGGGACCGCGCGCTGCGGGCCGTCGTGGCCGCGCCCCGGGGCGACCTGACCGTGTACGTGGTCCACCTCGGCTCCGCCCGGGCCGGGCACACCGCCACCCGGGACCAGACCGTCGCCGCGCTGGCCGACGCCGTGCGTGCCGACCCGGCCGACCGGCTGGTGGTGCTCGGCGACCTGAACACCGCCACCACCGACCGGGTCTTCGACCCGCTGACCCGGCTGCTCGGCGACGCGCAGGCCGAGGCCGGGCAGGGATTCGGCTTCACCTGGCCGGCGGAGCTACCCGTCACCCGCCCGGACCATGTCCTCTACCGGGGACTCACGCCGACCACCGCCGGAGTGCTGCGCACCCCGGACAGCGACCACCGCGCCGTGACCGCCGGCTTCCGCTGGTGAACGCTCAGTGCCGGCCGTTCTCCGCCGGGGTCACGGTGAGCCGGTGCCGGCTCGGGTCGCCGCTGGAGAACGGCCACAGCCGGTCCGCGTACGCGACCAGGTCGGCCAGCTGATCCCGGGTCAGTCCCGCCGAGGAGATCTCGGCGTGCACGTCGGCCCGGTAGCGGCCGTCGTCGTCGCGGCCCAGTTTCGCCTCGGCGGTCACCTGCACGGTGTGCGCCTCGTCGGTGATCTCCCCGGCCGCCTCCACCGCCGCGTGGTGCAGGCAGGAGGCGAACGCCGCGGCCAGGAGCTGCTCCGGCGTCAGGCCGGTGCAGTGCGGCGCCAGCGGGGACGCCAGGGCGGAGGAGAGCCCGCCGTCGTCGGTGCGTACGTGACCGCCCGCCGCGGTCGCCGTGGCCGTCTCGGCCAGCCAGGAACTCGGATCCGGCATCGCGTTCCTCCCGTCACTCACCGGACCGCGTTCCCGGACCCGCAGCGGCGAAACCGTGCCCGGGCGGGTAGTAGGAGCGCTCAGCCGACCCGGCCGCTGGTCGCGGCGTCGACGGCCATCGCCTCGGTGGCCTCGGCGGCGGCCCGGCTGGTCCACGGCGACACCTGCGGTTCGCGCTGCCGGGGCAGCGCCGCGGTCATCGGCACGTAGATCCGGGCGTCCACCGCCTCGGCCAGCAGCAGCGCGGCCATCGGGCTGGTCGGCCTGGCGGACGGGTCGGCGTCGAGGCAGCGCCGGCACAGCTCGGCCACCTCGCCCGGCAGGCCCGGCACCTCGGGCAGCGGGCGGGGCGGTCGGCGGCGGCGCGACCCGAGCAGCTGGGTGGTGCTGCCGGCCTCGTACGGCAACTCGCCGGTGAGGCAGTAGTACAGCAGCACGCCGAGCGCGTACATGTCGGCGGCCGGGGTGGCCGGCTGCCGGTCGAGCTGCTCCGGCGCCAGGTACGCCGGGGTGCCCACCACCACGCCGTCCGGAGTGTGGTCCGGTGCCCCGGCCGGGGTGGCGATGCCGAAGTCGAGCACCTTCACCCCGCACGGGGTGAGGATCACGTTCGCGGGCTTCACGTCCCGGTGCACGATGCCGTGCGCGTGCGCGGCGGCCAGCGCGGCGCACACCTCGGCGCAGACCCGGACCGCGATCCGCCAGTCCAGCGGCCCGCTGCGCAGGTGCGCGGCGAGCGTCTCGCCCTCGGCCAGCTCCATCACGATGTACGGCACCGGCCGCCCGTCCGGCAGCGTCGCGGTGCCGAAGTCGTGCACGCTGGCGACGTTCGGGTGCACCAGCCGCGCCGCCGAGCGCGCCTCGGCCCGGATCCGGTCCACCGAGCCGGCGTCGCCGTCGAGCGCGGGCGAGATGAGCTTCACCGCGACGGTCCGGTCCAGCACGCGGTCGTGCGCGCGCCACACCTCCGACATGCCACCCAGGCCGGCCCGCTGTTCGAGCTCGTACCGCCCGCCCAGCGTCCGCATCGCCCACTCCTCGCCTCGTCCGGTGCCCTCCGGTCCCGCTACCCGGCCCCGGAGCTGTGCAAACCGCCGAGGGGCGGCGCCGCGGCGGGGTAGCTTCGCGGCGGGGGCGTCGAGGAACGGGGGGGGCAGCGGTGGCCGTGGTGCGCGTACGGTTCGTCGGCGGACCGGCCGACGAGCTGACCCGGGAGCTGCCGGCCGGGCCGGACGGCGCGCCGCCGCCCCGGTGGGTGCTGCGTCATCCGGAGGAACCGGCCGAGGGGACCGCCGACCACCTCTACGAACGCGACGACCACGCGTCGCCCGGCGGCTGGACGATGCGGTACGTGCACACGTTCCCGTTCGGCGCGACCGAGTGAGGCCCCGGAGCGGCCGGGCGCGCCGCGTCAGGCCGGCCGGACGCCGGTGGTGCCGAGGATGACCGAGGCGACCAGTTCCGGATCGTCGTGCATCGGCACGTGCCCGCAGCCGGGCAGGTCCAGGTGCCGCGCGGCGGGCAGCCGGGTACGCGCCAGCGCCGCCTGCCGGTAGGGCAGGATCCGGTCCCGCGTACCCCAGGCCACGGTGACCGGCACTGTCGGCGCGCCCGCGTAGGCGTACCCCCGTCCGGCGCGGGCGACGGCGCGGAACGCCCGCGCCTGGCGCAGCGCGCGGGCGTCGGCGAGCGCGTCGTCGAGGGCCATCCGGTTCGGCCGGGCCAGGATCATGCCCATCGCCAGCATCCGCAGCGCGGGCGCGGCGAACAGGCGGCGCAGCACCGGTTCGGGCAGCCGGGCCGCGTTGCGGTGCAGGGACAGCACGGTCAGCGCCCAGCGCAGCTCACGCGCGGTGCAGAACCCGGCCGGCGACAGCGCGGTGGCCGACGAGACCGCGCCGAGCGCGGCCAGCTCCAGCGCGATCGCCCCGCCCAGGCTGTTGCCCGCGACGTGCGGGCGTTCCAGCCCGAACGCGGCGAACAGCTCGACCATGGCCACGGCCAGGCCGGGCATGTCGGCGGGCAGCCCGGCGGCGGGCACCGGGGAGCGGCCGAAGCCCGGCAGGTCGACGGCTATCACGTCGTGCGCCTCGGCGAGGCGGTCCAGCACCGGCCGCCAGGCACCGCCGTGGTGGCCGATGCCGTGCAGCAGCACCAGCGTCGGCCCGGCGCCCCGCCGCTCGTACACGACGTCCACCGGCGCGGTCACGGCCGCCCCTGCGGCGTGCTGGCGCCGAAGCCCCGGCCCAGCGCCCGGGACTGCTCCTCGATCAGCGGGACGGTGGCCCGTGCGGTGCGGCCCACCAGCCGGTCGGCCAGCGGGCTGACCAGCACCGATCGCATCGCCTGCACGCCGGCCACGGCGCGTGGCACGTACACCCGGCGGCTGCGCCGCTCGATCGCCCGGACGAACGCCTCGGCGCACTCGGCCACCGTCGTGGTGCGCCGCAGCGGCCAGGGCAGCTTCGCCAGCGCCGTGGAGAAGGCCGGCAGGTCGGCGCGCGCCTCGCGGACCAGGTCGGTGTCCACCCACGACGGATGGGCGGTGCCGACC
This sequence comes from Micromonospora sp. ATLC20, assembly GCF_057196585.1. Lineage (NCBI taxonomy): Bacteria > Bacillati > Actinomycetota > Actinomycetes > Micromonosporales > Micromonosporaceae > Micromonospora > Micromonospora sp. ATLC20. Next base: position 7,025 of record NZ_JBXUOV010000181.1, on the reverse strand, counting down.
GCCACGCCCCGGTGCGCCAGTTCGAGGCGGATCGCGTTGCCGAACTGCTCGACGCCCGCCTTCGACGCGCAGTAGGCGGCCATGCCGGGCAGCGCGGCGAACGCCGCGGCCGAGGAGACGATCAGCAGGTAGCCGCCCCGGTCCACGAGCGCCGGCACGGTCGCCGCCGCCGTGCGCATCACCCCGATCAGGTTGACCTCGACGGTACGCACCAGCGCCTCGACGTCGCCGACGGCGATCGTGCCGCGGTTGGCGACCCCGGCGTTCGCGACCACCGCGTCGATCCCGCCCAGCGCCGTCCGCGTACCGTCCACCGCCGACGCGAGGGCGTCCTGGTCGGTGACGTCGGCGGCGAACCAGGCGTGCCCCGGCCCCAGCTCGGCGGCGAGCGCGGCGAGCCGGTCGGGTTCCAGCCCGACGAGGGACAACCGGGCGCCGCGGGCCGCGGCGAGGCGGGCGGTGTGCTCGCCGATGCCCCGGGCCGCGCCGGTCACCAGCACCACCTTGCCGGCCAGTCGGCCGGAAAAACGACCGTCGATGGACATGCCGGGAAGTTACCACCGGGTAGCCCGGGTGCGGAAGACCTCGCCGGGCCTGCCCGGAACGGCACCGTACGGCGCGCACAGCTGGTACACAGGATCGGGACAGCCCGGCGACAGCGGGTCCGCCCACGATGGGGGCATGGTCATGAACGCGCAGTCCGCGCAGGGCCGCATCGAGCTGCGCCGACCGGACGGCGAACCGGTGCGGGTGCTCGTCGTCGACGACGAGCCGACGCTCACCGACCTGCTCTCGATGGCCCTGCGGTACGAGGGCTGGCAGGTCGCCACCGCCGGCAGCGGCATGGCGGCGGTCACCACCGCCCGCCAGTTCCGCCCGGACGCCGTGGTGCTCGACGTGATGCTGCCCGACCTGGACGGATTCCAGGTGCTGCGCCGCCTGCGCGAGGAGTCCCCGAGCGTGCCGGTGCTGTTCCTCACCGCCCGCGACGCCGTGGAGGAACGCGTCGCCGGGCTCACCGTCGGCGGCGACGACTACGTCACCAAGCCGTTCAGCCTGGAGGAGGTGATCGCCCGGCTGCGCGCGCTGCTGCGCCGCTCCGGCTTCGCGGTCGCCGCCCGCCAGGAGGCGGTGCTCACCGTCGGCGACCTCACCCTCGACGAGGACAGTCACGAGGTACGCCGCGGCGACGACCTGATCACGCTCACCGCCACCGAGTTCGAGCTGCTGCGCTACCTCATGCGCAACCCGCGCCGGGTGCTCAGCAAGGCGCAGATCCTCGACCGGGTGTGGAACTACGACTTCGGCGGCCAGGCCAACGTGGTCGAGCTGTACATCTCGTACCTGCGCAAGAAGATCGACGCGGGCCGCGCGCCCATGATCCACACATTGCGCGGGGCGGGTTATGTCCTCAAGCCCGCCGAGTGACAGCCGTGGCCGGCTGCGCCGCCGCCTGGCCGGCTGGTCGCTGCGCCGCCGGCTCGTGCTCTCCGTGGTGGCGCTGCTCGCGCTGGTCAGCCTCGGCATCGGCGGCCTGACCACAGTGGCGCTGCGGCACTTCCTGATCGACCAGATCGACAACCAGCTCACCTTCGGCGACCGGCGGCCCGCCGACTTCGAACGCTGGGCCCGGCGCGGCATCGACCCGCCGCGCCCGGACCAGCGGCCCACCCCGCCGGACTCCGACGAGGTCGCGCCGGACCCCCCGGGCGGCTTCCCGCCGGGCTCCGTCGCGGTCCGGGTGCCCGCCGCCGCCGAACCCGTCGGCCGGGTCCGGTCCGAGAGCGGCGGCAGCGAGGAGGTGCCCGCCGCCGACCTGACCGCGCTGGCCCGCGTACCCGTCGGCGACCGCCCGCGCACCGTCGTCGTCGGGGACCGGGGGGACTACCGCGCGGTCGCGCTGCCCTCGCCGCGCGGCGACGGCGACGTGCTGGTCCTCGCGATCCCGCTGGCCCAGGTGGACGACACAGTCATGTGGATGATCGTCGCGCAGGCCGGGGTGATCGGCGCCGGCCTGGTCATCGCCGGCGCCCTCGGTCTGCTCATCGTCCGGGTCACGCTGCGCCCGCTCAACCGCGTCGCCGCCACCGCCGCCCGGGTCACCGAACTGCCGCTCGACCGTGGCGAGGTCGCCCTGTCCGTGCGGGTACCGGCCGCCGACACCGACCCCCGCACCGAGGTCGGGCAGGTCGGCGGCGCGCTCAACCGGATGCTCGGCCACGTCGCCGCCGCGCTCGCCGCCCGGCAGGCCAGCGAGACCCGGGTACGCCAGTTCGTCGCCGACGCCAGCCACGAGCTGCGCACCCCCCTGGCCGCCATCCGCGGGTACGCCGAGGTGGCCCGCCGCGGCCGCCAGGAGGTGCCGCCCGACGTGGCGCACGCGCTGCGCCGCGTCGAGTCGGAGAGCACCCGGATGACCAGCCTCGTCGACGACCTGCTGCTGCTGGCCCGGCTGGACTCCGGCCGTCCGCTGGCCGCCGAACCGGTCGACCTGACCGCCATGGCCGTGAACGCGGTCAGCGACGCGCACGTCGCCGGGCCCGACCACCGCTGGCAACTCGACCTGCCCGACGAGCCGCTCACCGTCACCGGCGACGCCCACCGGCTGCACCAGGTGCTGGCGAACCTGCTCGCGAACGCGCGGGTGCACACCCCGGCCGGCACCACAGTCACGGTCCGGCTCGCACCAGCGCCCGACGGCGTCGAACTCCGCGTCACCGACGACGGACCGGGCATCCCGGAGCAGTTGCAGCCGGAGGTCTTCGAGCGGTTCGCGCGCGGCGACACCTCCCGCTCCCGCGCGCAGGGCAGCACCGGCCTGGGACTGGCCATCGTCGCCGCCGTGGTGGAGGCGCACCACGGCCGGGTCGACGTGGTCAGCCGGCCCGGCCACACCGCGTTCGCGGTCTGGCTGCCGGGATCCACAGCCGACGCATAGGCCGTTCACGGGAGCGGGTCAGCGGGCCCGCCGAGTCTTGCCGGCATGAACCGAACCGACAGCCTGCCGACCGTGCCCACGGCCGCGCCACCCGGCACCGAGCCGGCCCCCGCGCCCGTACCCCTGGAGACCCGCACCGGCCGCGACCCGCGCTGGGCCCGGCCGGCCCTGCTCGGCCTGCTGGTCGTGACCGCGCTGCTCTACCTGTGGGGTCTGGGCGCCTCCGGCTGGGCCAACGCGTTCTACTCGGCCGCCGTGCAGGCCGGGTCGCAGAGCTGGACGGCGTTCTTCTACGGCTCCTCGGACGCGGCCAACTCCATCACAGTGGACAAGACCCCCGCCTCGCTGTGGCTGATGGCGCTCTCGGTGCGCATCTTCGGCCTGAGCGGCTGGTCGATCCTCGTGCCGCAGGCGCTGCTCGGCGTCGCCTCGGTCGGCGTGCTGTACGCGACAGTCCGCCGCTGGTACGGCCCGGCCGCCGGACTGCTCGCCGGCGCGGTCCTCGCGCTCACCCCGGTGGCGACGCTGATGTTCCGGTTCAACAACCCGGACGCGCTGCTGGTGTTCCTGCTCGTCGCCGCCGCGTACGCCACGGTGCGCGCGGTCGAGACGGCGAGCACCCGGTGGATCGCGCTGACCGGCGTGCTCGTCGGCTTGGGCTTCCTCACCAAGATGCTCCAGGCGTTCCTGGTGATCCCGGTCTTCGCCGGGGTCTACCTGCTGGCCGCGCCGACCGGTCTCGGACGGCGGATCCGCCGGCTGCTGCTCGCCGGGCTCGCCGTGGTCGTCTCCGCCGGCTGGTGGGTGGCGATCGTCGAGCTGGTGCCGGCGAGCGCCCGCCCCTACATCGGCGGCTCGCAGAACAACAGCATCCTGGAGCTGACGCTCGGCTACAACGGCCTGGGCCGCATCACCGGCGACGAGGTGGGCAGCGTCGGTGGCGGCGGTGGCGGCCGCCCCGGTGGAGGAGGCGGCGGACCGTTCTCCGGCCAGACCGGGCTGCTACGGATGTTCGACACCGAGGTCGGCGGGCAGATCTCCTGGCTGCTGCCGGCCGCGCTGATCCTGCTGGTGGCGGGGCTGTGGCTGGCCGGGCGGGCGCCGCGTACCGACCGCACCCGGGCCGGTCTGCTGCTCTGGGGCGGCTGGCTGCTGGTCACCGGACTGATCTTCAGCTTCATGTCCGGGATCTTCCACGCGTACTACACGGTCGCCCTGGCCCCGGCGGTCGGCGCGCTGGTCGGCATCGGCGTCACGCTGCTGTGGCGGGCCCGCTCGGCACCGGTCAGGTGGCGCCGGACCGCCGCCACGCTGGTCCTGGCCGGCGCGCTGGCGGTCACCGCCTGGTGGTCCTGGCACCTGCTCGGCCGCACCCCCGACTGGCACCCCTGGCTGCGCCCCACAGTCCTGGCCGTCGGCCTGACCACCGCAGCCCTCCTGGCCGTCTCGGCGTTCCTCACCCGCCCCCACCGAACCGCCCGGCCCTCCCCGGTGATCAAGGAGTTTGTGTCCGGAAGTGGCGTTCAGGGTGACACGAACTCCTTGATCAACCCCGAGGCGGGGGAGACGGCGGGGGAGAGGGCCGGGGTTGCCGGGCGGGTGGTGCGGTGGGTGGTGCCGGTGGTGTCGGTCGCCGGGATCGCGGTGGCGCTGGCCGGGCCGGCCGCGTACGCGATGCAGACCGCTGCCACCCCGCACAGCGGCTCGATCCCGAGCGCCGGGCCGGCCGGCGCGGGTGGCTTCGGTGGCCCCGGCGGACCGGGCGGGCGGATGCCGGGCGGCGCGAACGGGCAGTTGCCCGGTGGTCCGGGCGGCGGGAACGGGCAGTTCCCGGGCTTCCCGGGTGGCCCGAACAGCACCGGCTCCAACGGCACCGGTCCGGACGGCGGCACCGCGCCGGGTGGCATCCCGGGTCAGGGCGGCTTCCCGGGGCAGGGCGGCTTCCCCTGGCAGTACGGCGGGACCGGGCAGGAAGGGCGGGGGCAGCGCGGCGGTGGCATGGGCGGGCTGCTCGACGCCCGCGAGCCGAGCGCCGAGATGACCGCGCTGCTCACCGCCGACGCCGACGACTACACCTGGGTCGCCGCGACTGTCGGCTCGAACAACGCCTCCGGCTACCAGCTGGCGACCGGCCGGCCGGTCATGCCGATCGGCGGGTTCAACGGCAGTGACCCGTCGCCGACGCTCGCCCAGTTCCAGCGGTACGTCGCCGACGGGCGGATCCACTACTTCCTCGGTGGCGGCGGGTTCCGGGCCGACGGCGGCAGCAACGCCTCGGCCGAGATCGCCGCGTGGGTCGCGGAGAACTTCACCGCGACCACCGTCGACGGCGTGACCGTGTACGACCTGAGCAGCGGAAAGCAGGGCTGAGCGATGACTGACACGTACGCGCCCCGGGCCGCCGTGCAGGCCCGGCCCGCCGCCGGCAGCGCGGTGCTCGACGTGGTGGTCCCGGTCTACAACGAGGAGGCCGACCTCGGCCCCTGCGTCCGGCGGCTGCACGCGCACCTGACCGCGCACTTCCCGTACCCGTTCCGGATCACGGTGGCCGACAACGCCAGCGTGGACGGCACCCCGGCGGTGGCCCGGGCGCTCGCCGACGAGCTGCCCGAGGTGGGGGTGCTGCGCCTGGACGAGAAGGGCCGCGGCCGGGCGCTGCGGGCCGCGTGGTCGGCCTCACCGGCACCGGTGCTCGCGTACATGGACGTGGACCTGTCCACCGACCTGGCCGCGCTGCTGCCGCTTGTCGCGCCGCTCATCTCCGGGCACTCGGACCTGGCCATCGGCACCCGGCTGGCCCGCACCAGCCGGGTGGTCCGGGGCGCCAAGCGGGAGGTCATCTCGCGCGGCTACAACCTGCTGCTGCGCGGTGCGCTCGCGGCGCGTTTCTCCGACGCCCAGTGCGGGTTCAAGGCGATCCGCGCCGACGTGGCCGCCGAGCTGCTGCCGCTGGTGCGCGACACCGGCTGGTTCTTCGACACCGAGCTGCTGGTCCTGGCGCAGCGGGCCGGGCTGCGCATCCACGAGGTGCCGGTGGACTGGGTGGACGACCCGGACAGCCGGGTCGACATCGTCGCCACCGCGCTGGCCGACCTGCGCGGCATCGGGCGGCTGGGCCGGGCGCTGGTGACCGGGGCGCTGCCGCTGGCACAGTTGCGCGCCCAGCTCGGCCGGGGGCCGTTGCCGGCACCGCCGGCGCAGGTGCCGATCGGGCTGCCGCGCCAGCTCGCCCGGTTCGCCGCGGTGGGCGTGGCGAGCACGCTCGCGTACCTGCTGTTGTTCCTGCTGGCCCGCGGCCCGCTCGGGGCGCAACCGGCGAACCTGCTGGCGCTGCTGCTCACCGCGGTCGCGAACACGGCGGCCAACCGGCGGCTCACGTTCGGCGTCGCCGGGCGCCGGCACGCCGGCCGGCACCACCTCCAGGGGCTGCTCGCGTTCGCGCTCGGCCTGGCCCTGACCAGCGGCTCCCTCGCCGCGCTGCACGCCACCACCACCCCGAACCGCGCCCTGGAGCTGACCGTCCTGGTGACGGCCAACCTGGCCGCCACGGCCCTGCGCTTCCTCCTGCTCCGCCTGGCCATGCACCACCGCCCCTGACCCCCACCGCCCCGACCCCTCCCCGTCGATCATGAGGTTGGCGGCGCGACACGCCGGGCCACGGCACCGTCAACTTCATGATCGACGGGGAGGGTGGCAGGGTTGGGGTGTGTACCGGGAGTGGGGAGCGCCGGGAATCGCGGGCGCGGTTCTGTGGCGCAGCGTCTCCGGTGAGGGCGAGACGCGGGTGCTGCCGGACGGGTGCCTCGACCTGCTCTGGTCCAGCCGGTCCGGGCTGCTGGTGGCGGGTCCGGACCGGACCGCGCACCTGTCGCGGTCGGCGCCGGGGGACCGGTGGATCGGGCTGCGCCTGCCACCGGGAACCGGCCCGGCCGTGTTCGGGGTGCCGGCCGAGGAACTGCGGGACTGCCGCGTACCGCTGGCCGACCTGTGGGGCAGCGCCGCCGCCGAGGTGACCGAGCGGGTCGAGGCGGCGCTGGCCGCGCCGGGCGACGAGGCGGCCGGGGTGCTCACCCGGGTCGCCCGCGAC
>NZ_JBXUOV010000180.1:0-11666 GCF_057196585.1 Micromonospora sp. ATLC20 | reverse complement strand
GCCCGGTCGAGCAGGTGCCGCAGCAGCCGCCCGGTGTCCAGCGGGCCCAGCGGCTCCAGCGGGATCCGCCGCGCCGGCGCGGGCAGCGGGTCGGCCGAGCCGGATCCGCAGGTGGTGACCACCGCCAGCGGCAGTCCCCGCTCACCGGCCGCCACGTGGAGCTGGTGCAGGAACCGGCGCAGCGCCGGGGCGGCCCGGTCCAGGTCGTCCACCGCGACCACCACCGGCGCCTCGGCGGCCAGGCCGAGCAGCGCCTCGCGGCAGGCGACCACGGCGCGCTGCGCCACCGTGTCGTCGTCCGGCGCGGCCAGGAACGCCGCCAGCACGCCGCCCGGGCCGTCCACTCCCGTCGCGTCCGGCCGGGGCCGCACCAGGTCGGCCAGGGGCGCCAGCTCCCCGCACGGGTACGGCGGGCAGGCAGTCACCCGCCGGCGCACCGGCACGCCGTCCACGCTCGACACGGCGCGGGTCACCTCGTGCAGCAGCCGGCTGCGGCCACTGCCCGGCGGGCCGACCAGTGAGATCCAGCGGGGACGCCGCTCACGCAGCGCCCGGGTCACCTCGTCGGCCGCGCTCGCCAGCTCCCGGCGGCGGCCCACGAGCGGGACGCGGTGCCGGGCCGGCCGGCTCCCGGCCGGTCCGGTCACCCGCCACACGTCAAGCGGAAGCGTCTTGCCGGCGAGCGTCAGGGTGGCGAGTGGACGCTGCTCGACCAGGCCCGCCACCGCGTCCCGGGTGGCCGGGCAGACCACGACCCCGCCGGGCGGCGCGTGCTCCTGGAGGCGGGCCGCCGTGGTGATCACCGCGCCGCTGGCCGCGCCGTGGCCGCCGTCGCGGACCCCGGCCAGGTCCAGCAGCACCTCACCGGTCGCCACGCCGACCCGCACGCTCAGCCGGACGCCGGCCGGGCGCCGCCGCGCCAGCGCGGCCTGGATGTCCAGCCCGGCGCGCACCGCCCGGTACGCGTCGAGACCGTCCGAACCGGACGCGTCGAACAGTGCCATCACCGCGTCGCCGACGTACTTCTCCACCACGCCCCGCCAGCGGCGCAGCACGGAGGCGACGGTGCCGAAGTAGGCGCGCTGCAAGGCGCGCACGTCCTCCGGGTCGAGCTGCTCGACGAGCCGGGTCGAGCCCACGATGTCGACGAAGAGGACGGTCACGATCCGTCGTTCCTCGGGCACCGGCCGGCACGCCGCGATGACGGCTTCCCGACTCCCCACGGGCGTGGTGATCAACATCGCACCCACCCTTTCCCCGATAGCGGTGCCCGACGACCTCCGCAGACTTTCACCACCGGGTTCTCGGGGGATCTGTAGGACGACGTATGTCGGGCACCCGCAACCATTAGTCGTGTAGTCGACGCGAGAGGTACGAGTCCGGCCCGGAGGCCGTAGAACGGTGCGGGGACCTGTGACTAGGCTGCGTTCCATGGCCAGCGACGTGGACACGGCACCGCTCGTCGGCCGTACCGGGACCATGGCGACGCTGCGGTCGGCGCTCTACGACGACCTGCGGCCCGGGCAGACCGGCGCGGTGTTCCTCACCGGAGAGAGCGGAGTGGGCAAGACCCGCCTGCTGACCGAGGTCGGCGAGCAGCTGCGGCAGACCGGCGCGCTGGTGCTCACCGGCACCTGCCTCGACATCGGAGACGCCTCGCCGCTGCACCCGGTACGGCAGGCGCTGCGCCGGCTCGAGGCCGAGCAGTCCGAGGCGCGCACCACCTCGGCGATCCGCGGGGTGTTGCAGGTCTTCGACGAGGAGACCCCCGGCCCGGACGGCGCCGGTGCGCTGCTGGAACGCGTCGCGCAGGGCCTGCACGTGGTGGCCGGCGGACGGCCGCTGGTGCTCGTCCTCGACGATCTACAGTGGGTCGACCGCAGCACCCGCCAGCTCCTGCTCTACCTGCTGGCCGGCCTCGGCGACCTCCAGCTCTCCGTCCTGGCCGCGATCCGGGCCGAGTCGCTGCGCGGCGCGCATCCACTGCGCCGGGTGCTCACCGAGCTGCGCCGGCTGCGCTCGGTACGGGTGATCGACCTGCTGCCGCTGGACCGGTCCGCCACCGACGAGCTGGCCGCCGCCGTGGTCGGCGCGCCGCTTCCGCCGGACGCCGCCGACCAGCTCTGGCAGCGCAGCGGCGGCAACCCGTTCGTGGTGGAGGAACTGGCCCGCGACCGGCGCGACGGCCGCGACGGTCTCTCCGACACGCTGCGCGAGGTGTTCCTCGACCGGGTCGACGCGCTGCCGCAGCCGGCGCACGCGGTCGTGCACGCGGTGGCGGTCGGCGTCGAGCCGGTCGAGCACTGGCTGCTGGCCCAGGTGGTGCGGCTGCCCGAGGACGAGCTGCTCGACGCGGTCCGGGAGGCGGTCGCGCACCGGCTGCTGGTCGGCGCCGACGACGGCTACCGGCTGCGGCACCGGCTGGTCGCCGAGGTCCTGGCCCACGAACTGCTGCCCGCCGAGCGGGCCGCGCTGCACCGTCGCTACGCCGAGGCGCTCACCGCCGTACCGGCCGAGCTGCACCAGGCCCGGCTGGCCCACCACTGGCGGCACGCCGGGGAGCCGGGCCGGGCGCTGCCCGCCGCGATGGCCGCGGCCCGCGAGGCGGAACGGCTGCACGGGTACGCCGAGGCGCACCGCCACTGGTCGGCAGCGCTGACCCTGGCCACCGAGCCGGCCGCCGTCCTGCCCGACGGGGCACGGCCCGAGCCGGTCGAGGTGGACCGGGCCGAGCTGCTCAGCCACGCCGCCGAGGCCGCGCACCACAGCGGGGAGCACGCCCGCGCCCTGACGCTGCTGGAGGAGCTGGCCGACGACCCGTCCGGCCCGCCGGTCTGCGCGCTGCGCATCCGCCGGGCCCGCTACCTGGCCGCGGCCGGCCGGTCCGCCCCCGCCGAGCAGGAGTACCGGCAGGTGCTGGGCTCGCCCGACTGCACGCCGCGGGAGCGGTGCACGGCCGCCGCCCGGCTGGCCGAGCTGCTGCTGCACCTGGGCCGCTACGCCGAGGCCGGTGACCAGGCACGGGAGGCCCTCGCGCTCGCCGCCGACGTGCCCGGCACCACCTCCGAGGTGGTGATGGCCAGCGCCGCGCTCGGGTTCAGCGAGGCGTTCCTGGAGGATCCGGCCGCCGGGCTGGCGGTGATGCGCCGGGCGCTGGACACCGCCGAACGGTCCGGCCGGCCGGAGGACGTGGCCTGCGCGTACCTGCACCTGGCCGAGCTGCTCACCGGGCCGCTGAACATCCTCGAGGAGGGGGTGGTGGTGGCACGCCGGGGCGCCGACCGGGTCGCCGAGCTGGGGCTAGGCCGCACCTGGGAGACCCGGCTGCTGGCGGTGGCGACGAACGGGCTGTTCCGGGTGGGGCAGTGGGCCGAGGCGGAGAAGGTGGTCGCCGTCGCGCTGCGGCACCGCCCCTCCGGGGCCGACGCGGTCGAGCTGCTGCTGGCCCGGTGCCGGCTCTCCGTCGGGTACGGCGACGTCGAGGCGTCCGACCGTGACCTGGAGGCGGTGGCGACGGTGCTGGCCGGCGGCGGCGCCCGGCACGTGCTGCCGATGCTCATCCTGCGCGCCGGGCTGGCCATGTGGCAGGGCCGGCACGACCTGGCCCGGCAGGCGGTGCAGCGGGGCCTGACCGAGAGCCGCTCCGACGACGTGATCGTGCTGGCCACGCTGGCCTGGCACGGGCTGCGCGCGGAGGCCGAGGCGGCGGCCGGCCGCACGATCGAGGTGGACCCGAACGCGGTACGCCGGCTGCGCGAGGTGGTCGACCGGGTGACCGGCAAGAGCGCCAAGGCGGGCGCGCCGGTGCGGTACGTCGCCGAGGGGTTCCTCGCGCTCTGCGACGCCGAGCTGAGCCGGCTCGACGACGGCCGCGGCGACCCGGCGCTGTGGGAGCGTTCCGCCGCCGAGTGGGACCGGCGCAACCACCCCTATCCGGCGGCGTACTCGCGGTTGCGGCAGGCCGAGGCGCTGCTGGCCCGCCGCAGCCGGGTGGCCACCGCCGGCAAGCTGCTGCACCGGGCGTACGCGATGGCCCAGTCGCTCGGCGCGGTGCCGCTGACCGCGGAGATCCGTACCATCGCCTCGCGGGCCCGGGTGCCCCTGGACGCCGCGCCGGATCCGGCACCGGTGCCCCGGCAGCGGGCGGCGGCGCCCGCCGGGCCGGCGGTGGACGAGCTGGCGACGCTCACCGCGCGGGAGCGGGAGGTGCTCGCCGCGGTCGCCGAGGGTCTGACCAACCGGGAGATCGGCCAGCGGCTGTTCATCAGCGAGCGGACCATCGGCGTCCACGTCTCGCACATCTTCGACAAGCTCCAGGTACGCACGCGGGTGCAGGCCAGCGCCATCTTCCTGCGCAACGGCGCGGAGTAGGCGTACGTCGCCAATACGTCGTTCGACGGATCCGCCGGGTGGACGACGCCTGGCAGGCTGTCCCGCGGAACAGGGGTGGTGGCGTCGTGGGGGCGCCGGGGGCGCGGTGGAGGAGAGATGACCGAACCGGTCTGGGGTCCTGTGCACCAGGACATCGTCGGGTTGCTCGCCGATCACCCCGCCGACGTGCCGGCGGTCGTGGACCATCTGACCAAGCTGCAGGACCTGCTGGTCCGGCTGCCGCCGCTGGAGGAGAGCTGCCCGCTCGCCGACTTCAACAAGCTCTACCTGGTCATCACCAGCACCGTGCTCGACGGCCTGTACGACGACCGGTTCTGCGACCCGGTGTTCCTGGCGCGGCTGGACGTGGAGTTCGCGGCCCGCTACTTCGAGGCGCTGCGGTTCTGGACCGACTCCAGCCCGAGCACCCCGAAGGCGTGGTCGTGCCTGTTCAAGCGGATGCGCGGGCCGGACGCCCGGCCGCTGCCGTCGGCCGCCGCGGGCGTCAACGCGCACATCAACTACGACCTGCCGTTCGCGCTGGTGACCACGTTCGACAGCCTGGAGTCCGAGCCGATCGACGGCAGTGACCAGCACCGCGACTACCTGGAGATCAACAAGATCTTCGCCGAGCGGATCCCGGACCTGCGCCGTGGCTACCTGGACAACTGGCAGCTCATGATCGACATGGTGAACGGCGAGATCGACGACTGGTACCAGGGCGAACTGGTGGAGTACACCCGGAACGTGGCCTGGCGCAACGCGCAGAAGATCTGGCGCTGCCGGCACGACCCGGACGCCCGCGAGTGTGAGCGGACGCGGCTGGACGACAACGCCGCGCTGCTCGGCCGGCTGCTGCTGTCGCCCCTCGGGGCGTTCCTGCAGTAGCCGGGACGGGGGGTTCCCGCGTCCCGCCGTCCGGGCGCGGGACGCGGGAACGCCGCCCGCGGGTGTCGGGCCCGCCGCACCGGGTACGTCGCCGCCGTGCCACCAGACGAACCGGCCGGCCCCGGGGCGTTCCCGCCGGGCCCGGTCCGCCGCTTCCCGTTCCGCTTCGACCCGGCGTTCCGGCTGCCGCTGGCGCTGCTCGGCGTCCGGCCCGCCACGGCCTGGCTCGACTGGGGCCCGGACGCGCTCGTCGTCCGGTTCGGGCCGTGGCTGCTGCGCACCACGCCGGGCAACGTGACCGGGGCCGAGCTGAGCGGGCCGTACCGCTGGTGGCGGGCGATCGGCCCGCACCTGTCGGCGGCCGACGGCGGGGTGACCTTCGGGGCCAGCGTGGCCGGCGGGCTCTGCCTGCGCTTCGCCGAGCCGGTGCCGGCGCTGGCCCCCGGCCCGTGGCTGCGGCACCCGGCGGTCACCGTCACCGTGGCCGACCCGGCGGCGGTGCGCGACGCGCTGACCCGCGGACCGGATCTTTGACCGGTTCGGCCGGGCCGCGCCCGGGACAACCCCTACCGTCGTCATAGGGACGAAGGGGAGCAGATGGGGCAGGCGGGGGAGCCGGAACAGCCCCGGCGTACGCGGGAGCGGCGCCGGGAGGCGCACGCGGCCGCGGCGGCCCGGGCCGGGCGGCACGGCGACCACGCCGAGCGGGCCGGTCGTACCGTGCCGGAGCTGCCGGAACGGGTGGCGGCCCCGACGCGGCCGGCGGCACCGGCGGGCCGGCTGCACCGGTGGTTGTTCGCGCACCGGGTCGAGCCGGTCGGCCCGGAGGTCCGCGAGCACCAGACCCGGTCCCACCCGTGGTGGCAGGTGATGTGCCTGACCGGCGTCGACTACTTCTCCACGCTGTCCTACCTGCCCGGCATCGCCGCCGTGGCGGCCGGCGCGCTCAGCCCGCTGGCCACGCTGCTGATCGTGGCGCTGACGCTGCTCGGGATGCTGCCGATGTACCGCCGGGTGGCCCGGGAGAGCCCGCACGGGCAGGGCTCGGTGGCCATGCTGGAGCGGCTGCTGCCGTTCTGGCGCGGCAAGATCTTCGTGCTGGTGCTGCTCGGCTTCGTCGCCACCTCGTGGATCATCACGATCACGCTGTCCGCCGCCGACGCCAGCGTGCACCTGCTGGAGAACCCGGTGCTGCCCGGGTCGTTCCCGCACGGCGGCACCGCGGCGGTGCTGGTCACGGTGGCGCTGCTGCTCGTGCTCGGCGGCGTGTTCCTGCTCGGGTTCAGCGAGGCCGTGCAGGTGGCCATCCCGCTGGTGGCGGTGTTCCTGGCGTTGAACGCGGTGGTGGTGGTCGCCGGGGTGGCCGAGGTCGTCGCCGATCCGGGCCTGCTCGGTGACTGGACCGGCCGGCTGACCGACGCCGGCGGACCCGGCGACGTCCTGGTCACCAGCGTGCTCGCGTTCCCGCTGCTGGTGCTCGGCCTGTCCGGGTTCGAGACCGGGGTGAGCATGATGCCGCTGGTGCGCGGCGAGGGCGAGGACGCGCAGCGGCGGCTGGACGCCCGGATCCGCAACACCCGCCGGCTGCTCACCGCCGCCGCGCTGATCATGTCGGTCTACCTGATCGCCACCACGTTCGTGACCACCGTGCTGATCCCGCCCGAGGCGTTCGAGCCCGGCGGGCCGGCGAACGGCCGGGCGCTGGCGTTCCTCGCCCACGAGCACCTCGGCGAGGCGTTCGGCACCGTCTACGACATCAGCAGCGTGCTCATCCTCTGGTTCGCCGGCGCCTCCGCGATGGCCGGGCTGATCAACATCGTGCCCCGCTACCTGCCGTCGTACGGCATGGCCCCGGAGTGGGGGCGGGCGGTACGTCCGGTGGTGCTGGTCTACACCGCGATCAGCATCGCCATCACGATCGCCTTCTCCGCCGACGTGAACGCCCAGGCCGGCGCGTACGCCACGGGCATCCTCGCGATGATGGTCTCCGGCGCGATAGCGGTGACCATCGCGGCGGTGCGCGCCCGCAGCCGCGCCGCCGCGGCCGGGTTCGCGTCGCTCACCGCCGTGCTGCTGTACGCGCTGGTGGAGAACGTGGTGGAGAAGCCGGACGGCATCACCATCTCCGGGTTCTTCATCGCCGGGATCGTCGCGGTGTCGCTGATCTCCCGGGTCACCCGGACCACCGAGCTGCGCGCCGAGCGGATCGAGTTCGACGAGGCGGCCCGCCGCTTCGTCGACGAGTCGGTGGCCCGGGACGGGCGGTTGCACCTGATCGCCAACAAGCGGCAGACCGGGTCGGTGAAGGAGTACCGGGTCAAGGAACGGGCGCAACGGTCGATGAACCCGGTGCCGGGCGCCGCCGACGTGCTGTTCCTGGAGATCGACGTGAGCGACCCGTCCCAGTTCAGCCAGGTGCTGCGGGTGCACGGGGTGGAGTCCGGCGGCTACCGGATCCTGCGCGCCAGCAGCCCGGCGGCACCGAACGCGATAGCCGCGATCCTGCTCGCGTTGCGGGACGCGACGGGGGTTCGCCCGCACTGCCACTTCGAGTGGTCCGAGGGGAACCCGATCGCGCACCTGCTGCGCTACCTCATCCTCGGCCGGGGCGACACCCCGCCGGTGGTGCGGGAGATCATCCGCAAGTCCGAGCCGGACCCGACCCGCCGTCCCGGCATCCACGTGGGCGGCTGAGGTGCGCGGGCGGAGGCGCGAGGGCCGGCTGAGACGCGCGGGCCGGCCGAGCGCGGGGGATCGGCGGAGCGCTAGCCGAGCGCGCGGACGCGGGCGAGCAGGTCGCGGGCGCAGAAGTCCAGGAATCCGTCCGGGTCCGGCCCGGCGTTCTGCAGCACGATGTGGTCGAAGCCGGCCTCGACGTACGTCCGCGCCTTCTCCACGTGCGGCTCGGCGTCCGGGCCGACGGAGAACTGCTGCCGGATGTGGTGGTCCTCGACCCAGGCGGTGGCGGCGTCGAAGTTCACCGGGTTGGGCAACTCGCTCATCACCTTCCAGCCGGTGATCGCCCAGCGGCTGGTCTCCCGGGCCGCGCGGACCGCCGTCTCCTCGTCGGTGGCCCAGGCCATCGGCACCTCGGCGTAGCGCGGGCCCTGGCCGCCGGCGTTGCGGTAATGGTCGACGATCGACGACTTCGGCTCGGTGGCGAACAGGCCGGTGCCCAGCTCGGCCGCGAGACCTGCCGACTCCCGGCCGCTCGCCGCCACGGCGATCACCGGCGGCTGCTCGGGCAGGTCCCAGATGCGGGCGTCCTCCAGTTGCAGGTGCCGGCCGCCGTACGAGCGGTAGCCGCCCTGCCAGAGCAGCCGGATGATCTCCAGCGCCTCGCGCAGCCGCTCGTGCCGCCCCCGGACGCTGGGGAACCCCTGCCCGACGACGTGTTCGTTGAGCCGTTCCCCGGCGCCCACGCCGAGCGTGAACCGCCCGTCGGAGATCAGCGCCATGGTGGCGGCGGCCTGCGCGACGATCGCCGGGTGGTAGCGGACCGACGGGCAGGTGACGCCGGTGGCGAGGCCGAGGGTGGTGGTGCGGGCGGCGATCGCGCCGAGCGCGCTCCAGGTGAAGCAGGAGTGCCCCTGCACCTCCAGCCAGGGGTGGTAGTGGTCGCTCATCTCGACGAAGTCGAAGCCGGCCTCCTCGGCTCGGACCGCCTGCCGGATGAGTTCCTGGGGCCCGAACGCCTCCGAGGCGAGCTTGTAGCCGATGCGCATGCCCGGTTCTCCGTTCCGTCGTCGCGGAACCGCTGCCGTTCCCACCGGTCCCGGCGGCAAACCAGGCGAAGCCCAGCCTCCTAGGACGCCGTAGGGATGGTGACGGCCCGCGCCGCGGGCACGGAACGGCCCGCGCTCGCCGAGCGGGCGCGGGCCGGGAGTACGGGGGTGGCCTACTTCGACGGCTCGGGAAGCTTGCAGTCCACCTTCGGGTTGGCGCCGATGTAGTTCAGCGGGCCGGCCACGATGGTGACCAGGATCGTGCCCGCCTCCGCACAGTTGGTTTCGTCGTTGCCGTAGTAGCCGCGCTGACCGGCGGCGATGGCGCCGATGATGAGCCAGATGACGACCAGGACGCCGACTATCGAGGTGCCGCGCATCAGTTGCCTCCACTGGGGTTGTGGTGGATTCGAGGTGGAGGCCTTGTACCCCGTGCGGGTGATCCGCCAAACGGCGCACCGGTGCCGGCACGGCCGATTCCGATTACCTCAGTGCGGTGGCATCGGCTCCTCGGGCGGCCGGCCTCGGCTGCGGCGGTAGTCGGCGGACGCCACCCCGGCCAGCACCAGCATCGCCCCGGCGGAGGCGTAGACCGGCGCGAGGAACAACCCGGCCGGGGCGATCGTGAGCAGCGCCAGTATCCCGCCGGGCCGGGACGCCGACACCCGGCTGAACACCTCGTACTCGAACGCGCCCCGGCCGATCAGGAACAGCGCCGGCCCGCCGAGGATCACCGCCAGCCAGGCCGGCGGCGTGTGGCCGGTCGGTTCCAGCAGGACCAGGTCGAAGCCCGCCGCGGTGGTCACCACGCCGGCCACCATCAGCAGATGGGTGTACGGCGCGGTGTTGAGGAACCGGCTCGGCTGGGCGGCCCGGGCGATGGCGTGCGGCAGCAGCTCACCGGACTTGTGCACGTAGATGCGCCAGAGCAGCAGCGTGGTGGCGAACGCGACGGTGAAGGCGGCCAGGTTCTCCAGTTCGGAGTGGTGCAGGCTGAACACGGTGCCGGCGACCAGCACGGCGTCGCCGAGCGCGATGATGAAGAACTGCTGGTACCGCTCGGACAGGTGCTCGGCGGTCACGTTGCGCTGGGACTCCGGCACCGCGCCCAGACCCGGCACCGGGTACGCCAGCCGGAACCCCAGGTAGTCGATGGCCAGGGCGCCGGCCCAGAACCACAACCGGGCGGTGCCGTACGCGGCCAGCGCACCGACCAGCCACGGCACGGCCGACACGGCGAACCAGACGAAGATGCGCAGGGCCCGCCGGTTGCTCTGCGGGTGCCGTCGCACCGCCGGCATGAGGAACAGGCCGCGTCCGAGATGGATCGCCACGTACGTGCCGCCGAACACCAGTCCCCGGGCGCCGAACGCCTCCGGGATGGCGGTGGTCATCAGCAGCGCGCCGAACATCACCGCCACGATCAGCAGCTTGATCTCGGTGCGCTGCGGATCGTAGATGTCGGTGACCAGGGTGGTGATCGCCCACGTCCACCAGATCGCCATCAGCATGACCAGGGACTCGGCGGCCCGCTCCCAGCTCACCGACCCGACCAGGTTGCGCGAGATCAACGCGAGCGCCACCACGTAGACCAGGTCGAAGAAGAGTTCGAGCAGCGTCACCCGGCGCGGCGCCTCCGGATCGCGGACCGGCGGTCGCCGGCCGGCGGGCTCCGGCGCTGCGGTGGGCACGACATGCTCCTGCGGGTGGCGGTTCGTGCGGCCGGCCGGGCCGGCCCTTCACCGACCGTAGCCATGCCCGCCCGCACGCGGTCACTTTTCCGGCATACCGGCCCGGGGCGGCGGTGGTGATGTCACCACGTCGGGTGCTGGTGCTGGTGGAGCGGCCGCCGGTTCGGGGTCGTGGCGGGGTCGGCGGGGTGCTGATGTCACCACTTCGGGGTACTGGCGGGGCGGGCCGCGAGGTCGGGGAGGTGACGGGGTGGGGAAAGGCGCCGGGCCGGTGGCGACCATCGTCACCACCGGCCCGGAATGTGGAGGACTGTCTACTCGGCGCTCGCCGGCAGCACCCGCTCGGCGTCGGCGGCAGCACCCGCCAGCACCTTGGCCTGCTGCGGCCAGGTGGCGAGGCCCGGCGCGGAGCGCAGGCCGGCGGCCTTCACGGTCTGCCGCAGCGCGGCCTCGTCCAGCTCGGCGAGCTGCCGGTAGGTGCGGATCCCGGCATCCTGCAGGGCGGTGGCCAGCTTCGGCCCGATGCCCTGGATCCGCCGGAAGTCGTCCGGCGCGTCGGTGTCCGCCGCGGCGGGGACGTCGTTTTCGACCGAGGTACGCGGGGCGGGCACGGCGACCGGCTCGGTGGCCTCGACCGGCGCGGCCTCGGTGGCCGGCGTGTCGATGGTGGCGCCGACCGCGGGCTCCTTCTCCGCGACCGGCTCGGCGTCGACGGCGGTGGCCGAAGCCGTCACCGGCTCGGCGTCGGCCACGGGCGTGGCAACCGGTTCGGTGGACACCGGCTCGGTCTCGGACGTCGCCGACACCGGCTCGGACACGACCGGCTCGGACACGACCGGCTCGGACACGACCGGCTCGGAGGTGACGGGCTCCGACACTGCGGGCTCGGACACGACCGGGTCGGAGGTGACGGGCTCCGACACTGCGGGCTCGGACACGACCGGGTCGGAGGTGACGGGCTCCGACACTGCGGGCTCGGACACGACCGGGT
>NZ_JBXUOV010000179.1:0-11827 GCF_057196585.1 Micromonospora sp. ATLC20 | reverse complement strand
GCGCGGGCCAGCCGGCGCGAGGCCACCCACCGGCCGCCCGGCAGCCGCCAGCCGACCTCGTTGGAGCGCAGCGCGACCGGCGTGAACCCGGCCCGGCGCAGCGTGCGGCGCAGCAGCGAGGCGGTGAACGGGCGGATGTGCAGCCACAGGTACGGGTGCAGCGGGTCGACCTGACGTGGCGCCCGCCCGGCGAGGAACGCCAGCCGGTCCTGCACCGGCGCGAGGTTCGGGGTGGTGAGCACCAGCAGGCCGTCCGGCGCCAGCACCCGGTGGCACTCCCGCAGCAGCGCCAGCGGGTCGTACACGTGCTCGATCAGCTCCCCGGCGAGCAGCCCGGCGAAGCTGCCCGCCCGGAACGGCAGCCCACGGGTGGCGTCCAGGCAGACCGGCAGCGCCCGTCCGCAGGCCGCCGCGCGGGCGGTGCGCAGCGCCGTCTCGGCCGTGTCGGCGAGCACCACCGGGCCGGGCAGCGCGGCCGGGTCGAGCATGCCGCGCGGCCCGCAGCCCAGTTCCAGCACCGGTCCGCGGCCGGTCACCCCCTCGGCCATCAGCCGGGCCGCGACCGCGCGGCGCACCCGGTGGTACGGGTCGTCGACGTACCCGTCGACCTCGGCGCCGTCGTGGTAGCGGCGGTGGTTGGCGTGCCTGCCGTGCGCCTGCGCGCGGTGCGACGACGTCCCGGTCGGCGGCTCGGCCATCACCCCTCCACAGCGGACGCCGGCCCCGTCGGCGGCGTCCGCTCCAAGCCTCGCACCGCTTCCGCCTTCCAGGGTGTACATCCGCCCGGGGTACGCCGACGCGGCGGCCGGTGGTCCGGCCGCCGCGTCGATCGGGTACGTCAGACGGCCGGTGCCCAGTCGAGCCGCATGCTGTCGTCGTACTCGTCGCCGGGGATCCACCACGGCTCGCCGAAGCCACTGGTGAAGACGATGATGTTGCCGCCGTCGGCGTCCGGGTTGCTGTCCGGGACGGACAGCGCGGCGCAGTAGCGGCCGTCCGGGGAGAACACCGGCGAGATGATGAACCGCGGTTCGTCGGTGAGCATCTTCAGCCCGGTGCCGCCGAGCCGCACCGACGCCAGCGACAGGTTGTGGCGTTCCTGGTCCAGGTACCACCGATTGGTGCTGAACACGATCCGCTGGGAGTCGGGCGTGAAGACCGCGTGATCCGCGAACTCGCCCGGTACGCGCTGATAGACCAGTCGCGCCTTCCCGGTGGCCAGCTCCAGCACACGCAACTGCCCACCGTTGGACCGGCTGAACCACTCCGTCACGATCATCGAGCCGTCCCGCGACCAGTTCGGACGCGCCATGTGGTGCCCCTCGACGAGGACCCGGCGGGCGCCGGTGGCCACGTCAACCGCTACCAGGCGGGAACCGCCGATCACCAGGGCCACCTCGGTGCCGTCCGGCGACCAGGTCGGCCACCCGTAGTGGACGCCGAACGGGTCGGTGATCAGCGTGCGGCTCTCCCCGGTGACCCGGTCGTACAGGTCGAGAGTGAGGTCGAAGGCGGGACCGGGCTTCTGGCCGATCACGGCCAGGTAACGCCCGTCCGGCGAGGCGGCCGCGTCGGCGCCCCGGGGCAGCAGCGCCTGCGGGGTGGTGCGACCCGGATTGATCTGCAGCACGCCGGGGCTGCCGGTGACGATCCACGGCCCGTTGACGCCCGCGGCGGCCGAGGCGGCCGGTCCGCCGACCAGCCCGGTCGCGGTGGCGGCGCCGGTGAGCGCGGCGGCGCGCAACAACGTACGACGGTTCATCGTGGTCATGCCGTCACCTCCGTGGGGATCGCCGCGGCCCAGTCCAGCCGGGTGCTGTCGTCGTACTCGTCGCCGGGGATCCACCACTGGTCGCCGAAGCCACTGGTGGACACGATGATGTTGCCGCCGTCCGGGTACTCGTTCTCCGGCGGGATCGACAGCGCGGCGCAGTAGCGGCCGTCCGGGGAGAACACCGGCGACAGGTAGAACCGGGGCTCGTCGGTGAGCTTCTTCAGCCCGGTGCCGCCGATGCGCACCGACGCGAGCGACTGGTTGTAGACCTCGCGGTCCAGGTGCCAGCGGTTGGTGCAGAAGACGACGCGCCCGGAGTCGGGCATGAAGACCGGCGAGATGAACGTCTCGCCCGCCACCGGCGTGTAGACGGGCCGCACCGTGCCGGTCGCGAGTTCCAGCACCCGCAGTTGCCAGCCCTGCGAACGGCTGCGCCACCGCAGGACGATCATCGAGCCGTCCCGGGACCAGTCCGGGTCGGTCATGGAGTGCCCCTCGACCAGCACGCGGGTGGCGCCGGTCGCCACGTCCACGGCGATCAGCCGGTCGTTGTCCTGCCCGGTGACGAGCGCGATCTCGGTGCCGTCCGGCGACCACGTCGGCGCGCCGTAGCGGACACCGAACGGGTCGGCGAGCAGCGTGCGCTTCTGGCCGGTGACCCGGTCGTACACCGCCACGAACGGCTCCAGCGTGCCGTCGCCCGAGCGGGCCGTGTTGACCCAGGCCACGTACCGGCCGTCCGGCGAGGACTTCGCGTGGTCCCCGTTGGGCAGCAGCTCCCGCGGCGTGGTGCGGCCCGGGTCGACCTGGAGCACACCCCAGCCGACGCTGACCAGCCACGACCCGTTCACCACGTCGGCGGCGGCCGGTGCGGCGGACGCGGCGTGGGGCGCGGCGGCCACCCCGGTCGCGGCGGCGAGCCCGGTCAGCGCGGCGGTACGCAGCAGGGCACGACGATTCAGTGCGGTCATTCGACAACCCCCGTGAGAGACGTGGCCCCCACCCTCCCGAGTGGATCGACGCACCGGAATCGGACGAGCGGTCGCTTCACGTTCGGCTGCTCGTCCATCACCGCCGGTGAGCCCACCGGGGACCGGTACGCTCGCCCCGATGACCTCCGACGCGCTGCACCGCGCCCTCACCGAAGCGGGCGACCCGCCGCTGCTCCCGCTCCCGGGCGTGGCGGTCGAGCTGCTGGCCGCCCTCGCCGCCCCGCCGCGCCTCGGCGCGCACCTGCGGCTGGTGCACGATGTCGCCTGGCACCTGACCGCCGCGTTCGCCGACCGGTTCGCCGCGGTGCCGTTCGACAGGCAGGCGGTGCTGTTCGGCGCCGCCGTGCACGACCTCGGCAAGGTCGAGCATCCGGCCGAGCTGACCGGCCCGGGGTCGGCGCACGAGGAGGCGGGCTACCAGTTGCTGCTGCGCTTCGGCGTACCGGAGGAGCGGGCCCGTTTCGCCGTCACCCACGCCGCCTGGCACTCCCCCGGCGTGCAGCTGGAGGACCTGATGGTCAGCCTCGCCGACAAGGTGTGGAAGGGCCGCCGGGTCACCGATCTGGAGCAGCTCGTGGTCGACCGGCTCGCCGGCATCACCGGCCAGGAGCGCTGGCAGACGTTCCTGGACCTCGACGACGTGCTCGCCGAGCTGGCCGCCGGCGCGGACCGCCGGCTGGCGTTCCAGGCCGAACATCCGGTGTACGGCTGACGCCGGACCGACGGCGGCGATGAGTCCGGCGCCGGCCGGTGGTCTGCCCTGGGTCGGTGTTCTCCGATCTCCGGGAGGAAGCATGAGCACAAGCGAAGCGCGGGGCCGGGTGCGGGCGTTCGTCACCG
This sequence comes from Micromonospora sp. ATLC20, assembly GCF_057196585.1. Classification (NCBI taxonomy): domain Bacteria; kingdom Bacillati; phylum Actinomycetota; class Actinomycetes; order Micromonosporales; family Micromonosporaceae; genus Micromonospora; species Micromonospora sp. ATLC20. Next base: position 8,221 of record NZ_JBXUOV010000179.1, on the reverse strand, counting down.
TGTCCCTGGACGGCTACGTCACCGGTCCGGACGACCACGCCGGCCAGGGGCTCGGTGTCGGCGGCGAGCGGCTGCACCACTGGGTGATGGGTGGGCCGTGGACGTACGACACGCCACGCGAACCCGGCACCGGCATGACCGGTGCGGACCGCGCGTACTTCGACGAGCTGCTGGCGGGCGTCGGCGCCGCGCTGTGCGGCCGGGGCATGTACGACGCCGCCGGCGCCTGGGGCGGCCGCAACCCGTTCGAGGCGCCCCTGGTCGTGCTCACCCACCGCACCGCCGACCAGCCCGACCCGGACGCCGGTTTCCTCATGGTCGACGGGTTCGACGCGGCGCTGGCGGCGGCCCGGCGCACGGCCGGTGACGGCGCGGTGGTCATCGGCGGGGGCGCCGACGTGATCCGGCAGGCGCTCGCGGCGGGCGTGGTCGACGAGCTGGGCCTGTCCACCGCGCCGGTGATCCTCGGTGCCGGGAAGCGGCTGTTCGAGGGCTTCGACCGCGACGTCGACCTGAAGATCCGTGCGGTGCACCACTCGCGGTACGCCGTCCACGTCCGCTACGCCGTCAGCCGCCGCGCGAGCGATACCGATTGACTTTCGATAGCTTCCGCGCGATAGTCGATGCATGCTTACGGCGCAACGCGCGGTGACACCACTCCGCGCCTTCCTGGTCCTGCTGTTCGCGATCCTGGTGCTGTTCCAGACCATGTCGCTGCCCGGGCAGTTCGCGCACATGGCGCGCGAGAACCCGGACATGGCGTACCTGCGGTGGCCCGCCACCGCGGTGACGATCTTCTGGGTGCTGTGCGTGCAGGTGGTGATCGTCTGCACCTGGCACCTGCTCACCCTGGTCAAACGCGACCGCATCTTCACCGAGGCGTCCCTGGGCTGGGTCGACGGGATCGTCTGGGCGGTCGCCGCCGCCTGGGTGGTGCTCGTCGGCGTGTTCGGCTACGTCGGCTTCAACGCCGACGATCCGGGCCTGCCGCTGCTGCTGTTCCTGCTGGTCACCGGCGTCAGCGTGCTGGGGCTGCTGATGATCGTGCTGCGCGCGCTGCTGCGCCAGGCCACCACGCTGCGCACCGACATGGAAGCGGTGATCTGATGCCGATCGTCGTGCGCATCGACGTGGAGCTGGCCAAGCGCAAGATGAGCGTCGGCGAGTTCGCCGAGCGTGTCGGGCTCACCCCGGCCAACGTCGCCGTACTCAAGAACGGCCGCGCCAAGGCCGTCCGGTTCAGCACCCTGGAGGCCATGTGCCGGGTGCTCGACTGCCAGCCCGGCGACCTGCTCGAATGGGTCCCCGACGAGGAGGAGCGATGAGACACCTGGCCGCCGCCGTCGCCCTGCTCGCCGTCGTGCTCGGCGTCGCCGGCTTCGTGTACGGCGAGGCCGACGACTCCCCCGGCCTGCAGCTCCTGTCCGCGCTGCTCGTCATCGGCGCGGTCGCCATCGGCGTACGCGTCGCCCGGCGTACCCGGTAGGGCCGGCGCCCCCTCGACGCCGGCCCCACCTCTCAGCCCTTCACGCAGACGACCTGCTTGAGGTGGGCGACCACCTCGACCAGGTCGTCCTGCTGGGCCATCACCTCGGTGATGTCCTTGTACGCGCCGGGGATCTCGTCGACCACACCGGCGTCCTTGCGGCACTCCACCCCGGCGGTCTGCGCGGCCAGGTCCGCGGTGCTGTACGTCCGCTTCGCCTGCCCCCGCGACATCCGCCGCCCGGCGCCGTGCGACGCCGAGCAGTACGCGTCCAGGTTGCCCTTGCCGCGCACGATGTACGAGCCGGTGCCCATCGAGCCCGGGATGATGCCCAGGTCCCCCTTGCCGGCCCGGATCGCGCCCTTGCGGGTCACCAGCACGTCCACCCCGTCGTAGCTCTCCTCCGCCACGTAGTTGTGGTGGCAGGAGATCGGCTCGTCGTAGCCGACGTGCGGGAACGCCTCCCGGACCACCTGGCTCAGCAGTGCGAGCATGACCGCCCGGTTGCGGCGGGCGTACTCCTGCGCCCACCACAGGTCCCGCCGGTACGCGTCCATCTCGGGCGTGCCGGCGAGGAACACCGCGAGGTCCCGGTCCGGCAGGTCGGTGTTGTGCGGCAGGCCACGCGCCACCGCCATGTGCCGCTCGGCGAGTTCCTTGCCGATGTTGCGGGAACCGGAGTGCAGCATCAGCCAGACCCGGCCGTCGTCCGGGCCGCCCTGCTCCAGGCAGACCTCGATGAAGTGGTTGCCGCCGCCGAGCGTGCCGAGCTGCCGCTGCGCCCGCGTCTCGAGCTGGGCGACCTTCCGGTCCAGCGTGCCGAACCGCCGCCAGAAGTCGTCCCAGCCCGCCTGCTCCAGGCCCCGGATCCGGCGCGGATCGACCGCGTCGTCGCGCATCGCGAAGCCGACCGGGATCGCCGCCTCGATCGCCGACCGCAGCGGCGCGAGATCGTCGGGCAGGTCGGCGGCGGTCAGCGAGGTCCGTACCGCGGACATGCCGCAGCCGATGTCCACGCCGACCGCGGCCGGCGACACGGCCTGCCGCATCGCGATCACCGAGCCGACCGTGGCGCCCTTGCCGAAGTGCACGTCCGGCATCACCGCGACGCCCTGCACCCACGGCAGCGCGCCGATGTTGCGCAGCTGCCGGGCCGCCTGCGCCTCGATCGCGTACGGGTCGGTCCAGACCCGGACCGGTGCCCGGGTACCGGCCAGCGGGGTGAAACCCATCGTCGTCTCCTCGCTCATGTCCGTCTGAGATAGGTGCCCCGGACACGGAGAACCGCCCGGCTCCGGTGTCGGGGCGGGCGGTTCGCGCGGATCGTCGCGCCGGCGCTATACGCGCCACCACCCGGGTTGCCACTGCCGTCGCCGGCCCGTGCCCGGTTCGGGCAGCAGGACGCCGGCGCGCGGCGCTTGCCGCTCGGCGCGGGTGCGGTTCTGCTGCGACACGGCAGGCTCGCTGGTGGATCGGATCGACGTTGCCCGCTCACCGTACGGCCGCCCCGCACGAGCGGCAACGCGATATCTCTTCGGGCGCAGTGGCGACAGCGGGGGCGACGGACGACGCACCCCGCCTCGCGACTCCAGGAGTGCCGGGCGCGCCCGGCGGCCGGCTGCTAGCCGGCGTGTGCCACCGGGTGGCGGCGCATCTCCTCCATGAACGGGTAGCGCGCGGTCAGCTCGGCGAGCGTGATGCCGGCCCGCCAGGCGGCCGCGACCTGCGCGACCTGGAGCAGGTCGGTGGCGTCGCCCCGGGCCTGGACGTCGCCGTCCACCCGCAGGTCGATCATGAAGTAGCGGGCCTGGGAGCCGAGGCTGACGCAGACCACGCCCCGGGCGGAGGTCATCTCGGCGCAGGTGAACCGGCTGCGCCCCTGCTCGGGGGCGGTCACCTCGCCGACGTCGAGCTGGTGCGCGGCGGCGGTCGCCACGAGCGCGGGGGCGAGACCGCCGGGCTCGACCAGATCCGGGTAGAGGCGCACACCCAGTGCGGCCGACACGTCGCTCATGACTGACTCCCACTTCCTCGTGACAGAGACCAGCAGCGCGCAGGTTACGGGTGTGTTTCCGGCACGCACGGCCATCTTTTCCCGTGCGACCGTCCCGGGGCAATAGGAACGCCCTCATCGAACCCCTCCGAGGTACGCTGCCGCCTCATGGCGCTGATCCGGTGTGACTTCTTCTCCGAGGCGTTGGGCATGGGCACGTCGATGACGGTGCTGCTGCCCGATCGCGGCGCGGCCGGGATCGGCGTGCCGGGCGCGGCCGCCGACGGCGACCCCCCGGTGCTCTACCTGTTGCACGGCCTGACCGACGACGACACGGTGTGGACCCGGCGTACCGCGATCGAGCGGTACGTGGCGCCGCTGGGCCTGGCCGTGGTGATGCCGCAGGTGCAGCGGAGCTTCTACTGCGACGAGGCGCACGGCAACCGGTACTGGACGTTCCTCAGCGAGGAGCTGCCCGAGGTGTGCCGGTCGTTCTTCCGGCTGTCCGACCGGCGGGAAGACACGTTCGTCGCGGGTCTGTCGATGGGCGGCTACGGTGCGGTGAAGTGGGCGCTGCGCCACCCGGCCCGGTTCGCGGCGGCGGCGAGCCTGTCCGGCGCGCTGGACGTGACGCACCGCCGCCACCATGCGACGCATCCGGTCGACCCGGCGGTGTGGCGCACCGTCTGGGGTGACGGCCCGGTGCCCGCCGACGACGACACGGTGGGGCTGCTGGAGCGCTCCGGCGACGACCGGCCGGCGCTCTACGTCGCCTGCGGCACCGAGGACTTCCTGTACGAGGACAGCCTGCGGTTCCTGGACGTGGCCCGGCGGCGCGACGTCCCGGTCACCGTCGACTTCGGTCCGGGTGACCACGACTGGGCGTACTGGGACGCGCGGATCTCCGACGTGCTGGCCTGGCTGCCGCTGCGCACGCGCTGACCGGTGTGCGCGGGCGCCGAGCGGGCTCAGACGCCCACGGTGCCGTCGATCGCCTCGCGGATGAGGTCGGCGTGCCCGTTGTGGCGGGCGTACTCGTGCAGCATGTGCAGCATGACCAGGCGCAGCGAGACGTCCTCGCCCCAGCGGGCCTGGTGACCTGTCACGTCGAGCGACTCGGCCTCCCGTTCGATGCGCCGGGCGTGCTCGATCTCGCGCCGCCACGCCTCGAACGCCTCCGCCACGTCGGCGTCGTGGGCGTCGTACGCCTGCTGGAAGTCGCCGCTGTCCGACCACACCAGCGGCACGTCCTCGGCGGCGATGACCCGGCGGAACCAGGTGCGCTCCACCTCGGCCATGTGCCGGACCAGGCCGAGCAGGGACAGCGTGGACGGCGGCGACGCCGCCCGGCGCAACTGCTCGTCGGTCAGGCCCTCGCACTTGAGGGCCAGCGTGGCCCGGTGGAAGTCGAGGAAGGCGCGCAGCGACTCCCGCTCGCCGGCGAGCAGCGGCGGGCCGATCCGTTCGGTCTCCATGAGCGTCGAGCCTAGCCGCGATCGATCTTGGTGGGACGACCGCGTCACCGCAGTGACGAACCGGCCACCGGGAAGTCGAACCAGGTGTCCGGGTACGGCTCGTCGACGTACCGGTAGTGCCACCACTCCAGCGGATAGTTCTCGAAGCCCTGCGCGGACATCAGCCGGCGCAGCAGGTCCCTGTTGTTCCGGGCGGTGTCGCTGATCCGCGCGTCGGCGGTGTGGGCGCGCGGGTCGAAGCAGTCGAACCCGGTGCCCATGTCGATCGAGTCGTCGGCGAAGCGGCGCCCGGCCGGGTCGGTGCAGGGCACGAGCGCCTGGCCGGGCGTGTACGCGGGCTGTGGCGGCCCGGAGACCGGGACCAGCGTCAGGTCGACGGTGCTGCCCCGGCTGTGCGCGGTGGGCGCGCCGATGTAGCCGTCGGCGAACAGCCGGTCCTTGGGTACGCCGGGATAGAACTCGCCCTTCATCCGCTGCTCGCCGGGGAGTTTCGCCCAGGCGACGAAGTCGTCGGCGGCGCGCTGCGGGCGGTAGCAGTCGTACACCTTGAGGCTGTGCCCACCGGCGAGCGCGGCGGTCTGCACCCGGTGCAGCGCCTGCGCCGCCGGGCGGGTGAGCAGGCAGCGCGGCTCGGCGTACCCGTCGATGGGACGGCCGACGAAGTTGTGCGGTCCCGCGTACCGGATGTCGGTGCGGACTGTGGGGTCGACGGTGGTGAGGTCCACGATGTCCGCCGGGGCACGCGGGCCGGTCGAGGTGGGTGACGGCGGCGCGGACGGCGACGGCGACGGCGCGGGCCGCTGGCAGGCGGTGGCGAGCAGCGCGGCCGCGACGGCCAGGACCGCCGTCGCGCGCTTGCCGGTGCCCATCCGCCGTGTCTACCAGCCCGGGCGGGCCGGCATCGGCGGAACCGGTGGTCAGCCGCCCAGCACGGTACGCAGGAAGTCGACAGCGGCGGCGTCGTCGTCGATGGCGCCCGCCTCGTGGCCGTTGAACCGCCACACCGTCAGGTCCTTGTCGCCCCGGTAGTCGTGGTAGGCGGCGTAGACGGTGGACGGCGGCGTGATCTCGTCCATCAGCGCGACGGAGAACCGGGCCGGCACGGTGGCGCGGCGGGCGAACGCGACGCCGTCGACGTAGCCGAGCGTGCGCAGCGCCTGCTCCTCGCGGTCGCGGTGCACCGCGAGGTAGTCGCGGATCTCCCGGTACGGCGTGGCGTCGGTGATCGTGACGGCGCGCGGGATGTCGCAGAGGAACGGCACGTGCGCGACCGCCGCGCGGACCCGCGGGGCCAGCGCTGCGGCCGCGAGCGCGGCGGCGCCGCCCTGACTGTGACCGAGTACGGCGATCCGGTCCGGGTCGACGCCCGGCAGCTCGCACGCGGCGTCCACGGCGCGGACCGCGTCGGTGAGGAAGCGCCGGTAGTAGTACCGGTTCGGGTCCTCGATGCCCCGGGTGGCCATGCCCGGCGCCTGCGGTCCGGCGGCGGCGACGTCCGGTGTGTCGCCCCGGCTCCACCCCGAGCCCTGACCGCGCGTGTCCATCTGGAGGTGGGCGAAACCGGCCGCGGACCAGAGCAGGTTCTCCAGGGCGTGGCCGCGGCCGCCGCCGTACCCGACGTACTGCACGATCGTGGGCAACGGCTCCGTCGCGCCGCGCGGCACCCGCAGCCAGGCGCGGATCGGCTGGCCGGCGAAGCCGGGGAAGGTCACGTCGAAGACGTCGACACCGGTCAGCGGCGTGGGCAGCGGGGTCGCGGACACCGGGTCGCCGCACGAGCGCGCCTGTGCCAGAGTGTCAGCCCAGAACGCGTCGAAGTCCGGAGGCTCGTGCAGGTCGCTGCGGTAGGTGCGGAGTTCGGCCTCGGTCAGGTCGGTGAACACGCCTCGGTTTTCCTCGTCGTTCGTCGGGGGTGGACGGCGAGCCGCCGGAAGATGACTGGCGCATTTCCGGAACGTTTCCGCAACTCGTGCGAACGCTAGGGCCGGTCCGGCCTGTCGTCAAGCCCTCGCCGTACGGCAAGATGTGCGTGGGGCGGGACGGTCTACCGGTCGGTTCCGGCAGCCGGCGAAGGGAACACGGGTGAGCGCGGACGACGAGCGCAGGGTGACCATCACCGCGATCGCACGGGAGGCCGGCGTCTCGGTCCCGACCGTGTCGCGCGTACTGAACGGGCGTTCCGACGTCGCACCGGACACCCGGGAGCGCGTCGAGGAACTCCTGCGTCACCACGGTTACCGGCGCCGCGGCAGCCGTACCGTGCGCCGGGCGGACCTGGTCGACCTGGTCTTCAACGACCTGGACAGCCCGTGGGCCGTGGAGATCATCCGCGGCGTGGAGGACGTCAGCCACGCCGCCGGGGTGGGCACCGTCGTCTCGGCGATCCACCGCGAGTCCAGTTCCACCCGGCAGTGGCTGCACAACCTGCGCGCCCGCGCGTCCGACGGCGTGATCGTGGTGACCTCGCACCTGAGCCCGGCCGTGCAGGCGCAGCTGCGGCGCCTCAACGTGCCGGTGGTGGTGGTCGACCCGGCCGCCGGCGTGGCCGCCACCGACGTGCCGGCGATCGGCGCCACCAACTGGACCGGCGGACTGGCCGCCACCGAGCACCTGCTCAAGCTCGGCCACCGCCGGATCGGGTTCGTGGCCGGCCCGCCGCACCTGCTGTGCAGCCGGGCCCGGCTGGACGGCTACCGGGCCGCGCTGGCCGCCGCCGGGGTGGCCGCCGACGACCGGCTGGTGCAGCCCGGCGACTTCTACCACGCCTCCGGGTTCACCGCCGGTGGCGCGCTGCTCGACCTGGACGACCCGCCGACCGCCATCTTCGCCGCCAGCGACCAGATGGCCTTCGGCGTGTACGAGGCGATACGCCGCCGCGGGCTGCGGGTCTGCGACGACGTGAGCGTGGTCGGCTTCGACGACCTGCCCGAGGCGCGCTGGGCCTCCCCGCCGCTGACCACTGTGCGCCAGCCGCTGGTCGAGATGGGCCGGCTCGCCGCACGTACCGTGCTGCGGCTGGCCCAGGGCGAGGAGATCGACTCGCCCCGGGTCGAACTGGCCACCGAACTGGTGGTGCGGGACAGCACCGCAGGACCCGCCGCCCGCTGATCCGGGCCCCTGCTTTCACTCCTGTTCCGGAATTTCCGGCTCCCGCAGCGCCGACCCGGTCGACATGGCCACCACGGCGGCGTTGCGGCGCCGCCGGGCCAGCAGCAGCGCTCCCCCGGCCGTCAGCACCGCGCCCACCGCCACCGTCACGCCCGCGCC
>NZ_JBXUOV010000178.1:0-11868 GCF_057196585.1 Micromonospora sp. ATLC20 | reverse complement strand
GCCGCGCCCGGACCGCACCGCCGCGCGGGCCGTGCTGGCCGGCCGGATCGCCACCTGGCTCACCGTGCTCGCCGCCGCCGTGCACCTGGGCGCCGTGGTCACCCGGGGCCTCGCCGCCGACCGGATGCCCTGGGGCAACATGTACGAGTTCGTGCTGACCGGCACCTGGATCGGTGTGGCGGCCTGGCTCGTGGTGCTCTGGAAGCAGCCGTGGCTGCGCCGGCTCGGGCTGTTCCTGACGCTGGTCATGGTGCTGCTGCTGGCCTTCGCCGAGCTGAAGCTCTACGTGCCGATCGAGCCGCTGATGCCGGCGCTGCAGTCGTGGTGGTTCATCATCCACGTCTCGACGATCATCTTCGCCTCGGGCATCTTCCTGCTGGGCGTGGTGCCCGCCGCCGCGTACCTGATGCGGTCCGGCTGGGAGCAGGGGCGGCGCAGCTTCCCGTACACCCTGGCCCGCCGCCTCCCGGAGGCGGCCGGGCTGGAGCGGCTGACCTTCATGCTGCACGCCTTCTCGTTCCCGATCTTCACCTTCGCGGTGATCGCGGGGGCGATCTGGGCCGAGGCGGCCTGGGGTCGCGCCTGGGGCTGGGACCCGAAGGAGACCTGGGCGTTCATCTCCTGGGTGGTGTACGCGGGCTACCTGCACGCCCGGGCCACGCCGAGCGTGAAGCGCAACGTGGCGACCTGGATCTCCATCGTGGGCTTCCTGACCGTGATGATGAACCTGTTCGGCGTGAACTTCTTCTTCACCGGTCTGCACTCGTACGCCGGGGTGTAGTGACCGGGCGCGCGCTCAGCACCTCGTCCACCCGGCGCGTGATCTGGTAGGCCACCTCGGGCAGGTCGGCCAGTTCGAGGCGGTCCGCCCGCAGCGCGAACTGGGCGTGCAGTTCGCGGGCCACCGCGTCGCGGATCTCGGCCTGGAGCGGGCTGAGGCCGTCGGGGTCACCCACCACGTATGCGTCGTCCATCCGTCGATGATGAACCGCCGCCGGCGACCCTGTCAGTGACGAAGTCATCCGCCGAACCAGCCGGGGACGTCGAGGCGGAACACGTCGGCGGGGACCATCCGGCGCAGGTCGTCCTCGATGGCGGCGACCCGGTCCGCGCCGAGTGTGGCCGCCCAGCGGTCGCGTAACTCGTCGAAGACCTCAGCCGAGCGGTGCAGCCCGTCGCGGCCTTTCGCCGTCGTCCGGACCAGCTTGCGGCGGGCGTCGGCGGGGTCGTCCACGCGTTCCAGGTAGCCGAGCGCGACCAGCCGGTCCACCGTCTTGCCCGCTGCCTGCTTGGAGACGCCGAGGCGTTGCCCGAGGTCGGAGGCGGTGGTGCCGGCCGGGCCGACGGCCTGGAGGACGAAGCCGTGGGCGGGGCGCAGCTCGGGGTGCCCCTGGCGGGCCAGTTCGGCGTGCAGGTCGTCGACGAGCGTACGGAAACCGGCGAGCAGGAGCAGCGGCAGCGCGAACCCGGGGCGGTCAGGCGTTGCCATGTTCGACAACCACGTTTACTATTTCGTCAACCACGTTGACCATCTTACGAGAGGGGTCCTGTCATGTCCCGCTTCACCGCGTACGAGCCGGACACCGCGCCCGCCGCCGCCCGCCCGGTCATGACCGGAGTACGCCGCTCGCTGGGCCACCTACCCGCCGCCGTGAGCCTGATGGCCGGCTCGCCCGAACTGCTCACGGGCTTCCTCGCCGCCAACGCCGCGTTCGAGGCCACCGACCTGGACCCGGTCGCCCGGGAGGTGGTCGTGCTGACCGTCGCCACCCGCAACGGCTGCCACCTCTGCGTGGCCATGCACACCGCGACGCTGGTCCGGCACGGCGCCGCGCCCGAGCTGATCGAGGCGCTGCGGACCGGCTCGACGCTGCCCGATTCCCGGCTGGAGGCGCTGCGCCGCTTCACCGTCGCCGTGCTCGACCACCGGGGCGGTGTCCCCGACGCCGACCTGGACGCGCTGCTCGACGCCGGATGGCAGCCCCGGCACGCGCTGGACGTGGTGCTCGGCGTCGGCACGTACACGATCTCCACGTTCGCCAACCGGCTCACCGAGGCGCCGCTCGACGAGCCGCTGGCCGCGTACGCCTGGACGCCCGCCGCCAGTTGACCGGGGGCGCGCCCGGCCCGAGGAAGGGAGTGCGGGAGGATGGGGGCATGGCGGCTCGCTTTCCGTACACCGATCTGAAGGATTTCCTCGCGGCGCTGGAGCGTGCGGGCGAGCTGCGGCGGGTGAGCGCGCCGGTCGACCCCACGCTGGAGATCAGCGAGATCGTCACCCGCACCGTCCGGGCCGGCGGGCCCGCGCTGCTGTTCGAGCGGCCCACCCGGGGTGAGATGCCGGTGGCGATCAATCTGTTCGGCACCGAGAAGCGGATGGCGATGGCGCTCGGGGTGGAACACCTCGACGAGATCGGCGAGCGCATCGGCGACATGCTCAAGCCGGAGCTGCCGCAGGGCTTCTCCGGGATGATGGGCGGCCTGGGCAAGGTCATGCAGCTCAAGTCGATGCCGCCGAAGAAGGTCAAGACCGCGCCCTGCCAGCAGGTGGTCTACCGGGGCGACGACGTCGACCTGAACCGGCTGCCCGGGTTGCAGGTGTGGCCCGGCGACGGCGGAATCTTCCACAACTTCGGGCTGACCCACACCAAGCACCCGGAGACCGGCAAGCGCAACCTCGGGCTCTACCGGCTCCAGCAGCACTCGCACAACACCATCGGCATGCACTGGCAGATCCACAAGAACTCCACCGCGCACCACGCGGTCGCCGAGCGGCTCGGCCAGCGGCTGCCGGTGGCGATCGCGATCGGCGCCGACCCGGTGGTGGCGTACTCGGCCAGCGCGCCGCTGCCCGCCGACATCGACGAGTACCTGTTCGCCGGGTTCCTCGCCGGTGAGCGGGTCGAGATGGTGGACTGCCTGACCGTCCCGTTGCAGGTCCCGGCGCACGCGCAGATCGTGCTGGAGGGCTACATCGAGCCGGGCGAGCGCCTGCCCGAGGGTCCGTTCGGCGACCACACCGGCTTCTACACGCCGGTCGAGCCGTTCCCGGTCATGCACATCGAGTGCATGACCATGCAGCGCGACCCGGTCTACCACTCGATCGTCACGTCCCAGCCGCCGCAGGAGGACCACGGCCTCGGCAAGGCCACCGAGCGGATCTTCGCGCCGCTGCTGCGCTTCCTGATCCCGGACATCGTCGACTACGACCTGCCCGCCGCCGGTGTCTTCCACAACTGCGCGATCGTGTCGATCCGCAAGCGCTACCCGAAGCACGCGCAGAAGGTCATGAACGCGATCTGGGGCGCGCACATGATGTCGCTGACCAAGCTGATCGTGATCGTCGACGAGGACTGCGACGTGCACGACTACAACGAGGTCGCGTTCCGCGCCTTCGGCAACGTCGACTACGCCCGCGACCTGATGGTCACCGAGGGGCCGGTGGACCACCTCGACCACGCCTCGTACCAGCAGTTCTGGGGCGGCAAGGCGGGCATCGACGCGACCCGCAAGCTGCCCGAGGAGGGCTACAGCCGGGGCTGGCCGGAGGAGATGCGCATGTCGCCCGAGGTGGTCTCGCTCGTCGACAAGCGCTGGAAGGAATACGGGATCCGATGACGGCGGCAGTACAGGAACGACCCGGCCGGGTCTCGTCCTTCCTCAAGCTCGTCGCCATCGAGCACTCGGTCTTCGCGCTTCCGTTCGCGTACCTGTCGGCGCTGACCGCCATGCAGCTCAACGGCGGCCGGGTGGATTGGCTCGACCTGCTGCTGATCACCGTGGCGATGGTCGGCGCGCGGACGTTCGCCATGGCCGCGAACCGGATCCTGGACCGGCGGATCGACGCGCGGAACCCGCGTACCGCGAACCGGGAACTGGTCACCGGCGCGGTGAGCGTGCGGACGGCCTGGACCGGCGCGGCGGTCGCGCTCGTGGTGTTCCTGGCCGCCGCCGCCCTGCTCAACCCGCTCTGCCTGGTGCTCGCGCCGCTCGCCGTGGTGCCGCTCGTGGTCTACCCGTACGGCAAGCGGTTCACCAACTGGCCGCACGCCATCCTCGCGGTGGCGCAGGCGGTCGGCCCGGTCGGCGCCTGGCTGGCCGTCACCGGCACGCTCGACGGCTCCGGCCCGGCGTGGCTGCTCGGCGCCGCCGTCGGCCTGTGGATCGGCGGCTTCGACCTGATCTACGCCTGCCAGGACTCGGAGATCGACCGGGAGATCGGCGTGCACAGCGTCCCCGCCCGGTACGGCCGGCGCTTCGCGCTGCACGCCTCCACTGTCGCGCACGTGGTGACGTTCGCGCTGTTCATCTGGTTCGGCGCGTGGGTCGGCTTCGGCTGGCTGTGGTGGATCGGGCTGGCGCTCACCGCTGTGGCCTTCGCCTACCAGCACATGGTGGTCAGTCCCACCGACCTGAGCAAGGTCAACCGGGCGTTCTTCACCGCGAACGGCTTCGTCGGCATCGCGTTGTTCGTCCTCGCGCTGCTCGACCTGGTGATCCGGCTCGGCCTGCGGCCGTAGCGGCGACGCCGGGCACCGGCTCAGGACGCCGCGGCGACCGGGTAGCGGGCGCTCTCCAGCGTCCAGTCGACGGTGCCGCGCACGGCGGCGGCCAGCCCGTCGAGGTGGATCGCGACGGCCTCGTCGAGCGTCGGGCCGAACGACGGCGCCGCCGCCAGGAGTGCCGCGAAGCGGTCCATCTCGGCCCGCCAGTGCCCGGCCACCAGGTCGACCGCCGCCGGCAGCGGCACGCCCCGCTCGGCGGCCGTCGCCAGCACCAGGTTGTGCCCGCCGCCGGTGGCCCGGTCGCGCTCCAGCGAGGCGATGTCGTTGAACCAGGAGAGCAGGTCGTTGGCGAGGCCGGCGAGCCGCCGCAGCGCCGGATGGTGGTAGACCGCGTCGGGCAGCGGACGCCCGGATGCGAACTCGATCAGCGGGTACGACACGTACGCCGCCGACGTGGCCCGGCGCAGCCGCACGTACTCGGCGACGCCCGGTGGGCGGCCGGACGTGGTGGCGGTGGCCTCCCGGTGGACCCCGTCGAGGTGGTCGGCGACCGCGTCGGCGAAGCGCAGCCGCCACCGGGCCGGCATCCGGCGGCGGGGTTCCCGCCACGCCTGCACCAGCAGCCGCCGCAGTGGGCCGGAGAAGCCCGGGTGGCGGGCGCGCGGACCCTCGCGCAGCAGGGCGAGCGCACCGTCGCGTAGCGCGCGGATCTGCGGCGGGGTCAGCCCGTCCCGCCCGTCGCAGGCGTCGTCGACGAGGAAGAACCAGGTGAACAGTGCGGTCAGCACCCGCAGGTCGGGCTCGGTGGCGTCCGGGTAGAGGCGGCCCGCGTACCGGGCGAAGCCGGCCCGCGCCAGCCGTCGCCGGGTCACCGGGTCAGCCGGCAGGCCGAGCCGGTCGACCTGCTCCACCAGCCAGCCCTGCACGTCGTCGGCGTACGGGGAGAGGCGGGGCGGGATGGGGCAGCCGGAGCGGAGCGCCCGCAGCACCGCCGCCGTCATCACCGGCCCTTCCGTGGACGTCGATCGCCGATCGAAGAATTTCATGCCGTGGGATGTTCCGTGAACCCACTGGACATCCCGGACGGGCCGACCGAACGGGGGTCGACGCCCGCCGCCCGCGGCGACCAGGCACGCTTGGGGCATGCGCGAACCATGGGTGGTGGGTGTCTCCGGCGCGTCCGGGACGCCGTACGCGGCGGCTGTCGTCCGGGGACTGCTCGACGCCGGTCAGGCGGTGGACCTGATCGTCTCCCGGGCGGCCCGGCTGACAGTGCTGGACGAGACCGGCCGGCCCTTCCGGGACGCGCACTGGACCGAGGACCTGGCCGCCTGGCTCGACCGCGACCTCACCGGCGCGGACCTGCGGCACTGGCCCGCAGGTGACCTGGCCGCCGGCCCGAGCAGCGGCTCCTACCCGGTACGCGGCATGGCGGTGGTGCCGGCCAGCACCGCCGCGTGCGCGGGCATCGCGATCGGGTTGTCGAAGGACCTGCTCCAGCGTGCCGCCGAGGTGAACCTCAAGGAGCGCCGCCCGGTCGTCGTGGTGCCCCGGGAGACGCCGGTGACCCGTAGTCACCTGGAACATCTCATCGCGCTGCACGACGCGGGCGCGGTGGTGCTGCCGGCCAGTCCGGGCTTCTACGGCGCCGGGGCGTCGGCGTCCGCCGGGCAGCTCGTGGACTTCGTGGCCGGGAAGGTGCTCGACGCGCTCGGTGTCGAGCACACACTGTTCCGGCGGTGGTCCGGCGAACTGGCCGCCGGTCGCCGGGAGGCGGACCCGCGCTGACGGACCCGCTGGGCGACGTCCGGGGCGCGGCCCTCGGCCGGACCGCGCCCCGCACGTTCAGTACATGCCGGCGTTCGCCGGTCCGGGGCCGGTGGAAGCGGTCGGGCCCATGTTGCGGGCCTTGCCCATGTCCTCCGCCTCGTCCAGCATGCCCTCCCCCTCGAGCAGGGCCCGCACCTCGGATTCCCGAAACCGGCGGTGCCCTCCTGGAGTCCGGATACTGCCGATCCGGCCGGCCGCTGCCCATCTGGTCACGGTCTTCGGGTCCACCCGAAACAGCGCAGCGACCTCACCCGGTGTCAGCAGGCGATCTCCAGTGTCCACAGCCCCCTCCTCGCGTCGACGAAGCCCCCGGCTGAACACACTGCCCCCGGCCGGTGCGAGCCCAGAGCCGTCATGAGGGACGTATGGCAATTACAGCACCGGCTACCGGACGTGTCCGCCAAACGCGAAAAACGCACACACTGGGAAGGATAGGAAATGGTACCGGCGGAGAACCCCCGTGATCGTACGTTTGTGAAGGGCCGGTGCACCGGTACCGACAGTGTTCGGTGGCCGCCGAGCGGATAGGGTCACTCTCCGTGGACACGATCGACCTGAGCCTCGTGGAGTTGTTGCGGGGCAACGCCCGTCTGTCGTACGCCGAGCTGGCCCGTCAGGTCGGCCTCTCCGCCCCGGCCGTGCACGAGCGGGTCGGCAAGCTGGAGTCCAGCGGCGTGATCCGGGCGTACCGGGCCGAGGTCGAGCCGGAGTCGATCGGGCTGGGCGTCACCGCGCTCATCGGCATCATCGAGGACTCCGACGCCGACACCGACGACGTGCTGGAGGCGTTCCGGCGCATCCCCGAGATCGAGTCCTGCTACTTCATGGCCGGCGTCGAGTCCTTCCTGCTCAAGGCGCGAGTCGGCACGATCGCCGAGCTGGAGCAGCTGATCGTCCGGCTGAACCGGACTGCTGGTGTGGCGTCCACCCGTACCAGCATCGCCCTGTCGACCAAGTGGGAGAACCGCCCGCAGCCGCTGGAACCGCCCACCGCCTGACGCCTCTGGCCCCGGGGCGGGGGTTGCGGTTACCGTGCGCCGATGACGAGCTCGGAGCGCGGTGCCGCAGTGGTGACAGGTGCGGCCGGTGGGCTGGGACGGGCGATCGCCGCCGCGCTGCACGCCGACGGGTGGAACGTGCTGCTCACCGACGTCGACGCCGGGGCCGTGTCGGCCGCCGCCGCGCCGCTGGGCGGCTGGTCGCGCGCCCTCGACGTACGCGACGAATCCGCCTGCGCGGACGTCGCCGCCGAGGCGGCGGCCGCGCCCGGCGGCCTCGGGCTCTGGGTGAACAACGCGGGCATCCTGGTCACCGGGCCGTCCTGGGCGCACGACGCCCCGGCCCGGTGCGCGGTGGTCGAGGTCAACGCGCTCGGCGCGATGAACGGCACGCTCGCCGCCGTCGCGGTGATGCGCGAACAGGGCCGCGGCCACGTACTGAACGTCGTCTCGCTGGCCGGGCTGATCGCCGCACCGGGCGAGACGGTGTACGCGGCCAGCAAGCACGCCCTGCTCGCGTTCAGCCTCGGCACCCTGAGCGACCTGCGGATGGCCGGCGTCCGGGGCGTACACGTGTCGTGCCTGTGCCCGGACGGCATCTGGACGCCGATGCTGCACGACAAGCTGGACGACCCGGGAGCGCTGGCGTCCTTCACCGGCTCGCTGCTCACGCCGGAGCGGGTGGCCGCGCGGGCCGCCCGGCTGGCCCGGCGGCCCCGGCCGGTGGTCAGCCTGCCGCGCTGGCGCGGCGCCCAGGTACGGCTCCTGGACGCCTTCCCCCGGCTCGCTCTGGCCCTCACGCCGGTGATCCGGGCCACCGGCCGGGCCGGTCAGCGGCGGCAGGCCCGCCGGGTCCGGGAGAACCCGAGCCCACCTCGCTTGTAACGTTGCCGGCGTGACTCACTTCGACAGGTGCGACGAGGCCAGCCGGCGCTGGGTGACCGAGGCGATCGCCACTGTCGAGGCGGACGCCAACCGCTCCGCCGACACCCACCTGCTGCCGTTCCCGCTGCCCCGGGAGTGGGGGATCGACCTCTACCTCAAGGACGAGTCGGTGCACCCCACCGGCTCGCTGAAGCACCGGCTCGCCCGGTCGCTGTTCCTCTACGGCCTCTGCAACGGCTGGATCGGCCCGGACACCACGATCGTCGAGGCGTCGTCCGGTTCGACGGCGGTCTCCGAGGCGTACTTCGCCCGGATGCTCGGGCTGCCGTTCATCGCCGTCATGCCCGCCTCCACGTCGCCGGAGAAGATCGCCCAGATCGAGTTCCAGGGCGGGCGCTGCCACCTGGTGGACGACCCGTCGAAGGTCGTGGTGGAGGCGCGCTGGCTCGCCGAGGACAGCGGCGGCCGCTTCATGGACCAGTTCACCTACGCCGAGCGGGCCACCGACTGGCGGGGCAACAACAACATCGCCGAGTCGATCTACGCCCAGCTCGCGCTGGAACGGCACCCGGTGCCCGCCTGGATCGTGGTCGGCGCCGGCACCGGCGGCACCAGCGCCACCATCGGCCGCTACGCCCGCTATCGGCGGCTGCCCACCAAGCTCTGCGTGGTGGACCCGGAGAACTCCGCGTTCTACCCCGCCTGGCAGGCCGGCGACTGGTCGGTCCGCACCGACCGCGGCTCCCGGATCGAGGGCATCGGGCGGCCCACCGTCGAGGCGTCCTTCCTGCCCAGCGTGGTGGACCGGATGGTGCAGGTGCCGGATGCCGCGTCGCTCGCCGCCATGCGGGCCGGCTCGGCCGTGCTCGGCCGCCGTGTGGGCGGCTCCACCGGCACCAACCTGTGGGGCGCGTTCGGGCTGATCGCGCAGATGCGCGCGGCCGGGCGTACCGGCTCGGTGGTCACGCTGATCTGCGATCCGGGCGACAGGTACGTCGACACCTACTACTCCGACGAGTGGGTGGCCGCGCAGGGCCTCGACCTCGCCCCGCACCTCGCCACCATCGACCGGTTCCTGACCGACGGCACCTGGCCGACCGCCTGAGCCGGGCCCCGGCCGATCAGAGCGGGTCGACCCGCTCGGCCAGCCCCGGGTAGCGCACCACGAAGCCCTCCGGGTCGACCTCCAGGTCGGCGGTGAACGTGCCGCTCGCGTACCGGACCCGGCCCGGACCCAGCGAGGTGTAGACCTGCTCGGCGGGCACCACGGCCAGGCCGGGCAGCAGCACCCACGCCACGTTCACGGCCGTGGCCAGGTCGGCGGGCAGCCGCCCCAGCCCGATCCGGCGGATCGGCAACGTGTTCGTCAGCGGGGAACCGCCCAGGTCCACGTCGAGCGCCTCGGCCAGCCGGCCCGGGTCGTCGGTACCCGGCAGGCCCGCCGGTGGGTGGCCCGCCGCGCTCAGCGCCGCGTCCAGGTCACCCTCCTCGCCGGTACGCACGCGCCACCCGTCCCGGCCCCGCTCCAGGCGTACGCTCCGCGACCAGCCGGCGCCCTCGGACTCGACCTCCAACCGGTTCGTCGACCAGTCCGGGCCGACGGTCAGGCGATACCGGCACGTGTACGGGATCGGATCCACGGCGAGCGCCACACCCTGCGCGGTCAGCCCCGGACCGTCGTCGAGCACGACGTGCTCGGAGCCGGCGGTGTCGGTCCGGGCCCAGAAGAGCGACTTCGGCATGGTCCGGACGTTACGCGACCCGGCCGTCGGCGGCAGCGGATGCGCGAACGCCGCCGCGAGCTGGGGCGTTGCTGACTACCCCTGCTCGTCGCCCTCGGTGGGGCGGGGCGGCCGGTTGTGGCGGGCCCACTCGTCCACCTCGTCCGCGTCCCAGACGTTCATGCCGATCAGTCGGGCGAGCGGCTCGGGGAACCCGGGGCGGCGGGTGATCTGCAGGACCCGCTGACGCGATACGCCGAACAAGGCGGCCAGCTCGCCGGGCCCGTACAGGCGTGGTCGTCTCCCCCGCCGAAGGGAGTCAGGAGACGCACTGGTCATGCCTCTCCGGGCTACTCGTCGTCGTCCGCCGGCCGGGGCGGCCGGTGCTCTCGGATGTACCGCTCGACGTCCCGCTTCAACCAGACCGCGCCGACCGACAGCTCTTGATACGGCGCGGGGAATGCGGGGTGCCGCCGGATCTCGCGGAACCTCGACCTGCCCACGCCGAGCATCTTCAAGATCTCACCGGCCGCGACAAGTTCGCCCGGTCCCGTCTCCTTGGTCACGACTTCGAAGGTAGGAGCGGGCGGACCCGACCATGGTTACGCGAACAAATGACCACACCTATGTGGGCCCGTCAACATTGACAGGGGGGCAAGTGAGCGATCTGATGGATCAGGCCCCCCGCCCGGTGGCGAGTTCGCGGCGGACGGGGGTGCCACCTGGACGCCGAACCTTGCAGGAGGCCCCGAGTGACCCAGCGCCACGCTCCGCTGAAACCCCTCTGGGTCTGTACGGCAGACCTGCTCAACTGGCCGTGCGAGAACGCCAAGGCCGAGTTGGTCGCTGACTACGAGCACGACCGACGCCACCTCGCCGTCGATCTGGCCGCCCTGATGCGGCAGGCAACCGATGACCTGACCCGGCTCTACTCCGAGCCGCCGGACCCCGCCGAGATGCACATCCGGTTCCTGGGCTGGCTGCGGTCGGTGCGCAATGTCTGACCCGATCGGCACTGGGCTGCTGCTGGCCGCCGTCATCGCCCAGGCGTTCGGCTGCTGGGTCGCCTGGTCGTGGGGCCGGTCCGCTCGGCGCAGCCTCCGGCAGACCATCGACAAGACCATCCCGACGCCACCGCCCGACTGGCGGCCTCGCCATCGCCTGTCGCTGTGGAATGAGCCGACCCGGCGGTATCCCGTTCTCACACCGCGCAGCTAGAACCGGGAGCCGACATCACCACAGACGCACCGCCGCCGCCGAGCGGATGCTCGGCGGCGGCGGTGGGTGGGCTCAGATCAGTGGGTACGTGCCGGCGGGCGCCCGCCGAAGCCGCGCCTGTCGTCCCGGCCCCGCCCTTCGGCCCGGAAACCGCCGGCCCGGCGCTCGGCCGGACGCGCGTCGCCCCGGTCACCGAAACGCCGCTCGGCGTGCGGGCGGTCGTCCTGGCGCCGGTCGCCGAAGCCGCGCGAGCCGCCCGGCCGGTCGTCGTACCGCCGCTCGTCGCGGTCGTACCCGCGTCCGGCCGCCGGCTGCTGCCGGTCGCCGTACGGCCGGTCGGCCCGCTCGCCGAAGCGCCGGTCGTCGCCGCGCTGGCCGCCGAAGCGCTGGCCGCGGTCGTCGGACCGCTGCTCGCCGAAGCTCCGGCCGTCGGACCGCCGGTCGCCGAAGCTCCGGTCGTCGCGACGCTCCGGCCGGCCGAAGCGGCGCTCGCCGCCGCCGGACCGCTCGCCCGAGTAGCGCTCACCCGCCGGCCGGTCGCCGAACCGGCGGTCACCGCCACGGTCCGCGAACCGGTCACCGGACCGCTCGCCCGCGGGCCGGTCGCCGAAGCGGCGCTCGCCACGGTCGGAGAAGCCGCCCCGGCCGCCCCGGTCGAAGCCCCGGCCGTCGCGGTCGCCGAAGCGGCGCGAGCCGCCGCCGCGTCGCGGC
>NZ_JBXUOV010000177.1:0-11951 GCF_057196585.1 Micromonospora sp. ATLC20 | reverse complement strand
GGCGGGACCGGCGCGCCGGTGACCCGGGCCCAGGCGGCGGGTAGCGCGCGGGGCTCACCCCAGCGGCCCGCGTGCCCGAGCAGGAGCGCCTCGGTCAGCTCGACGTCGTGGCAGCGGTCGAGGCGCACCCCGGCGCGCAGCAGCGCCGGGTAGACGCCCGTCCAGGCGGCCCAGATCCAGCGGGGGTGCCCGGCGGCCTCCCGGGCGGCCACGGCGGCGGCCAGGTCGGTGACCTCCTCCGCCGGGCCGGACGGGGTGCCGTCGGCGTGCAGCGGTTGCAGCACGCCGCCGCCCCGCTCGTCCGCCACCACCGCCACCAGCACGGACGCATTCTGCCCGCTGCCACCGACAGGCCGGGGCCCCGGCTCGTCGAGCCGGGGCCCCGCGCGTCACTTGCCGACGCCGGCCGTCAGACCGGACTGCACCTGGCGCTGGAAGACGATGTACACGATCAGCACCGGAAGCATCGCCATGGTCACCCCGGCGAACAGTCCGGACCAGTCGGACTTGTAGCCCTGGTTGACCGACAGCTCGATCAGCCCCTGGGCGATCACCTGGTTCTTCGGCTCGCCGGACACCGACTGCATGAGCAGCGTCGGCAGGTACCACTGGTTCCACTGGCCGAGCACGTTGAAGATGCCGATGCTGATCAGGCCCGGCTTGGCCATCGGCAGCATCACGCTGAAGAACGTGCGGGTGTGCGAGGCCCCGTCGACCTGGGCCGCCTCGGCGATCGAGTCGGGCAGCGTCCGGAAGAACGAGTGCATGAAGAAGATCGTGAACGACAGCGACCAGGCCACGTAGACCAGGATCAGCATGAGGTGCTTGTTCGGGCCGAGCAGCGGGAGGCTCACCCCGGTGTTGTAGACGCCCTTGAACAGCGGCACCGCGGCCAGGTAGATCGGCAGCGTCAGCCCGGACAGGAACATCCAGTAGATCAGCCGGTTGCCGCGGAACTCGTAGCGCGCCAGGGCGTACGCGGCCATCGAACCCAGCAGCATCGTCAGCGTCACGCTGAACACCAGCACGAGCAGCGTGTTCAGGAAGAAGCTGTCGATCCCGGCGGTCCAGGCGCGGGCGAAGTTGTCCCACTGCAGGGCGTCGGGGATCAGCGACAGCGGCTCGCGGATCACCTCGGAGTCGGTCTTGAGCGCCGACATCACCACCCACAGCAGCGGGTAGACCACCATGATCGCCCAGACCGCGAGGAACAGGTGCGAGAAGCCGTTGAAGATCCGGCCGCCGAAGCCGTTGCCGACGTCCTTCGCCCGCCGGTCCGCGGGCGGCCGGTCCGGCGGTGCCGTGTCGGACCGGGCCGGGCCGGAGGTGTGGGTCACAGTGCTCATCGTCCAGACCTCCTCAGTACTCGATCCGCTCACGGCGGGTGATCCTCAGTTGGAGCGCGGCCAGCAGGATGGTGAAGATGGCCAGCGCGACGGCGATCGCGCAGGCGTAACCGAACTGGCCCTTCTGGAAGGCGTTGAACTGGATCACCGAGGCGAAGATCTCGCTGGCGTGGTTCGGCCCGCCCTGGCTCGGCGTCATGACGAACACCAGCGCGTACATGTCCAGCGCGATGAAGCCCAGATAGACCCAGGCGACCGAGATGCTGTCCCGCAGCAGCGGCAGGGTCACCTTGAAGAACGTGTGGAACCGGCCCGCGCCGTCGAGGATCGCCGCCTCGTAGATGTCCTTCGGGATCGACTGCATCGCGGCGGAGAACAGCACCATGTAGAAACCGGCGCCGCTCCACACCGCGATGAACAGCAGCCACCAGAGCACCGCCGGCACGCCGAGGAACGGCTCCGGGTCGGCGGTGAAGGCGATCGGGTTGTCCGCGTCGACCAGCCCGATCTTGATGAGCAGGCCGTTGATCAGGCCCTGCCCGTCGGTGCGATAGATCTGCTGCCACATGACGGCGATGACCACCAGCGACAGCACCTGCGGGAAGAAGAAGATGACCTTGTAGATCCCGGAGCCGAACACTCCGCGGATGCCGGCCCTGTCCTCGCGCCCGCCCACGTTGAGCAGGAACGCGAGGAACAGGGCCAGCGCGATCGTGAACAGCGGCACGGTGACCAGGAAGAACACGTTGTGCCAGAACGCCTTCCGGATCAGCTCGTCGGAGAACAGCCGGACGTAGTTGTCCAGCCCGACGAAGCGCTGGGAATCGGAGTACCCGCCCCAGTCGGTCAGCGAGTATCCCGCCGCCTGGGCGAACGGCCACACCACGTAGAACAGGTACAGCGCGACGGGCAGGGCCAGGAAGCCCGTGACGAAACGCGCGACTCCGTGCCGCATTGGACTCACTTCCTCGCGGTGATCAGGCGGTGCGGGTCTGCTTCTTGATCGACGAGTCCTTGGCGACCTTGTCGGCGGCCGCCTGCATCTTGTCGACGAACTGCTGCGCGGTCAGGCGGCCGGCCATCAGCTCCTCGGAGAGGTTCTGGCTCTCCTTGTCCAGGTCGGCGTAGAAGTCCGGGAACTTCACCGAGATCAGGTCCGAGCTGCCGTTCTTCATCAGCGAGTTCGCCGACGCCAGCGCGGTGTCCTGGACGTTGTCGCCGGAGCCCTTGGTGGAGGCCAGCGACTTGGTCAGCTCGGCGAACTTCGCCGAACCGGCCTTGGAGAGGATGGCCCGCAGGAACTCCTTCGCGGCCTCCTTGTTCGGCGCCTTGCTCGGCACCACGAAGCCCTCGCCGGAGGAGGCGAAGACGTCCTTGGCGGCCTTGTCCCCGCTCTTGCTCCAGTAGTCGGAGATGGTCATCTCGAAGCCCGGCGGGATGGTCGCGGCCATCTCGTTCTTCAGCCAGGTGCCGACCTGGATGAAGGCCGCCTTGCCGTCCAGGAACGCCTGCTGCGACTGGGTGTGGTCGAGCTTGCCCGGCAGCAGCAGCCTGTCCTTGACCAGCTTCTCCCACGGCTCCAGCGCCGCGACGATGCCGTCGGCCTTCCAGGCGCCGTCCTTCAGGTTGTCGATGTCGACGACTGCCTGCTTGCCGACCGCCTTCCAGATGCTGGCGAACAGCGCCCAGCGCGGGTAGTAGCCGTGCACCGCGTCGTGCACGTACGGCGCCATGCCCTTGGCCTTGATCTTCGGCGCGAGCGCGAAGAACTCGTCCCAGGTGGTCGGCGCGGTCCACCCCTCCTTCTTGAACAGGGCCGCGTTGTACCAGTTGCCCCACACCGTGTACGCCACGTTCACGACGTAGAACTTGCCGTTCTGCGTACCGTCGGCGACCGTGCCGGGCAGCAGGCTGTCGGCCACCGTCCCCTCGCTGTCCCAGGCCGGCGCGGTGAGCAGGTCGTCCAGCGGCTCGATCGCGCCCTCGTTGATCAGCGTGCTGCGGTCCATCATGTCGGCGCCCGAGTTCATCACCAGGTCGCTGGGCTGCGTCGCCATCTTGGGCTGCTCTTCGGTCTTGATCTTCTGGGTCGAAGACATGTTGACCGTGACGTTCGCGTGCTTGGCGTTGAAGATGACCTTGTCTTCCTTGGCCCACTGGTCGCCCAGGCCACCGTTGAAGACGACCACCTTGACCGCGCTGCCGTCCTTGACACCGAACGGGTTGTCCTTGCTCTTGGCCGCGCCGCCGCCGTCGGACTTGCTCGGCTCGCTGCCGGCGCACGCGCTCAGCAGACCCGCCGCCGGTACGGCCAGCAGACCGGCCGCCGCGGCGCGCCGCAGCAGGGTCCGACGGCTGACGTCGCCGAACTTCTCGGGGGAAACCGACATCTTGTCTCTCCTTGTGGGTCGGGTCAGGCGGTCCGCCGGAGACGCCCGGCGTACCGCGACTCGAGGGCGAGGTTGTGCTCGTCCCCACCGGGGACGTTGGCGGAGAGGTAGACAGGGGGTACCTCTCCGGCCTGGTGGAACCGTCGTACGACCTCCGCGGTCAGCAACTGCGCCAGCAGCGCCGCGGTGACCGAGGAGACCGCACAGACCGCGCCGCCGCCCTCGAGCGGCAGCAGTGCGTCGCCGTACGGCGCGCCGTTGTCCAGCACGACGTCGGCGAGGTCGGCGAGCCGGTGCCCGGAGGGGTGCCGAGGAGCTACCCGGGCGGTGTGCTCGACCGAGGTGACAGCGATCAACGGGTGGCCGCCGCGCTTGACGAGCGTCGCCAGCTCGACCACCGAGCCGTTGATGCCGGACTGCGAGGCGACCACGAACACGTCCCCCGGCTGCGGCGCCGCCAGGGCGTAGAGCTGGTGCGCCACGGCCGGGTCGCGTTCCAGCTTCGGGTCGGCGAGCACGTCGCGGGGCGCGTCGCCGTGCAGCACGAGGTCGTGCAGGGAGAGCCGGTTGGCGGGGACCAGCCCGCCGGCCCGGGCGACCAGTTCGGCGGCGAACGCCTCCGAGTGGCCGGCGCCGAACGCCTGGAGGACGCCGCCGGCGCGCAGCCCGGAGGCGATCAGGTCGGCTGCCCGGTCCACCGCCACGGCCTGGCTGTCCACCAGCCGGTCGAGCACCGGGCGCACCGCGTCGGCGTACCTCTGGGCACTGATCATGAGAGGGCCCCCTTCGCGGCCTTGTGCCCGTCGACGGCCTGGGCGGTACGCCGGAAGGCCGCGTGGGCGCGGTCGTGGGTACGCTGCGCCACCGCGATGTAGAGCAGGTCGAGCACGACGAGCTGCGGGTGCCGGGCGGAGAGCGCGTCCGGCCGGAACGTGGTGGCCTGGCTGGCCGTGACCAGCACGATGTCGGCCAGCTCGGCCAGCGGCGAGCGGGGGAAGCCGGTGAGGGCGACGGTGGTGGCACCGCGGCTGCCGGCCTCGGCGAGCAGCTCGATCGTCTCCCGGGTCTGCCCGGTGTGCGAGATGCCGAGCGCGACGTCCCCGGCCCCGAGCAGCGCGGCGCTGGCGAGTCCCTCGTGCACGTCGCTCCAGGCCCACGCGGCGACGCCGATGCGGTGCAGGCTGAACTGCATCTCCTCGCCGACGAGCGCGCTGCCGCTGGCCCCGAAGATGTTCACCCGGCTGGCCCCGGCGATGGCGACCGCCGCGCGTTCCACCTCGGCCAGGTCGAGCAGCGCGGCGGTGTCGTGCATGGCCCGCGTGTCGGCGGCCATGATCTGGTCGAGCACCCGGGACAGCGGGTCGCCGGGCTGGATCTCCCGTCCGATGTCGACGGTCCAGCCGGCCGAGCGGGCCCGGCCGGTCTCGGCGGCGATGCCGAGCCGCAGGTCCGCGTACCCCTCGAAGCCCATCGCCCGGCAGAAACGGGTGATGGTCGCCGGTGACGTGCCGCTGCGCTCGGCCAGCTCGACGATGGTGGCCCGGGCGGCCGCCTCCGGGTCACTGAGCACGTGCTCGGCGACCCGGCGCAGCGCCCCGGTCAGCTCTCCCGTGCCGGCCCGGACCCGGGCCAGCACCCCGTCGGCGCCCAGCCGGTCGGCCGGACCGGCATCGACCACCGCGGTCGCCGCGGAAGTCTCCACCTCGTGCTCGGCCATCGGCGGGCGCCTTTCGGAAAAGAGTGTTAACTGTTAGTGGTAAAAGTTCTTACTGAAGGCCCCTCCGTGTCAAGGGCGTGGGTGAAGTTTTCAAACTGTTACCTGCCGCGCCGGCGCGATCTTGCGCCTGGAGACGCGGCCGACCAGCATGGGGGCCATGTCGGACACCGTCGTGGTCGGCCTCGACGTCGGGGGCACCTCCACCCGCGCCACAGCGCTGAGCCTCGACGGCACCCGCCTGGGCGCCGGCCGCGCCGGCGGTGGCAACCCCACCAGCCACGGTGCCGACCGGGCCGCCGCCGAGCTGCTCGCCGCCCTGCGCGCGGCGCTCGCCGACATCGACCCCCTTCGGGTACGCGCCGGCGTCATCGGCCTCGCGGGGGCCGGCCGCCTCCTGGCCGACCCGCACGGCCGGGACGCGTTCGACCGGGCGTGGGCCGAGGCGGGGCTACGGTGCCCGTACGCCGTGCACGGCGACGCCCTTGTCGCCTACGCCTCCGGCACCGCCGCCCCGGACGGCACCGTGCTCGTCGCCGGCACCGGCGCCATCGCCGCCCAGGTACGCGACCTGCGGCTGGACCGGACCGCCGACGGCCACGGCTGGCTGCTCGGCGACGCGGGCTCCGGATTCTGGCTCGGCCGCGAGGCGGTCCGCCGGCTGCTGACCGACCTGGACCGCGCGGACACCCCAGGTGAGCTGGCCCGGCAGGTGCTGGCGGAGTTGACCGGCACGACCGCTGTGGACGCTCAGCCGCGCGCGACGGCCGGAGCCGTGGTGCAGGCGGTGACCCGGCGGCCGCCCGTGGAACTGGCCCGGCTCGCGCCGCTCGTGGTGTCGTCGGCCCGCGACGGGGAGCCGGCAGCGGTCGCGCTGATCGCCGAGGCCGCGGCGCTGCTGGCGGAGAGCGTCTCCCGGATCCGCCCACCGGGCGCGGCCGATCCGGTGGTGCTCGGCGGCGGGTTGCTCACCGGCGACACCCCGCTGGCCGGCGCGGTACGCGCGGAACTCGCCGACCGGTGGCCGGACGCGCCGCTGCACAGCGCCGGGGACGGTGCGGCCGCCGCGGCCTGGCTGGCAGCCCGCGACCTGCCCGAGGTGACCGACCCGGCGGCACTGCACACCCGCCTGGTGCCCCCGCCCGCCTGACCCGCCCGCCCTGCCGCGCTGCGCTGCGCTGCGCCCCGCCGCGCCGCGGCGGCGGCCGTTGGGTGGAACGCCATGGGTGTCAAAACGCCGGTTCGACACCCATGACGTTCCACTCGCGGCTTCCGGCAGTTCTCGGCGTGAGCCGCACTCGCGCTGATCAGTATCGGTCTTGCGAACCGGGCTGAGCCTGGTGTCAGCCCTGCGGGGCGGGCTGACCCGGGCGCCCCTGCGGCGCGGCGCCGTACGGTGCGGGCTGCCCCGGGGCGGGCGGGAACGCCGGGCCGGGCTGACCGTGCCCCGCCCCCGGGTACATGCCGGGCTGCTGCTGTCCGCCCGGGTACTGCTGACCACCCGGGAACGACGGCCCGCCCGGGTACTGCTGGCCGCCCGCGTACTGCTGCGCCGCGGCCTGCTCGCGGGCCTCCTTGCGCGCCTTGACCGCGCGCACGATCAGCAGGATCGGCAGCACGAAGACGTAGAAGAAGAGCCGGTAGCTGTCGCCGTCGAAGAGGAACAGCAGGTAGAAGCCGTACCCGAAGAAGGCCAGGCCGATCACCACGTTGAGGATCCGGGAGCCGGTCCCCTGTTCCTTGACGACCGCGCCGACGACGACCATCGCGATGCCGCCGAGCATCAGCAACAGTGCGTAGAGGAGGAAGAACATGAGATTCCTGTCGATAGATGAGCGTGCCGGCCCACCCTAGGTCAGCTCGATGTTCCCCACTGCCCCGTTGCCTGTGGCAACCACCTCACTTGAGCTGCCCGGCGGTCAGTCCGGACTGAACCTGGCGCTGGAACGCCACGTACACCACGAGCACCGGGAGCACCGCGATGGTCAGGCCGGCGAACAACTGGGCGTAGTCGCCGGCGTAGCCCTGGCTCACCGCGAGCGAACTCAGTCCCTGAGCGAGCATCCGGTCCTGCCCGTCGCCGGGAAGCAGCACCTGGGGCAGCAGGAACTGGTTCCAGTGGCTGAGGAAGTTGAAGATCCCGACACTGATCAATCCCGGTCGCGCCATCGGCAGCATCACCCGGAAGAACAGCCGGAAGTGCCCGCATCCGTCGATCAGCGCGGCCTCCGCCACCGAGGTCGGCAGCGTCCGGAAGAACGCGGTCAGGAAGAACACGGTGAACGGCAGCGAGTACGCGGTGTAGACCAGGATCAGGCCGGGCCAGGTGCCGAGCATGCCGACGCTGCGGACCACGAAGAACAGCGGCACCAGCGCCAGGAAGACCGGGAACATCATGCCGCCGACGAACAGGTAGTAGACGACCTGCCGGCCGCGGAACTCGTAGCGCGCGAAGACGTACGCGGCGGTGGCGCCGAGCAGCATGGTCAGGCTCAGCGAGCCGGCCACCACGACCAGGCTGTTGAAGAAGAAGCGGCCGATGTGGGCGGTGGTCCAGGCGCGCTTCCAGTTGTCGAAGCGCAGCGCCTCGGGCAGCCCCCACGGCTCGGCGACGATCTCGCCGTTGGTCTTGAGCGAGCTGAGCACCATCCAGGCCAGCGGCAGGATCGTCATGGCCGCCCAGAGCAGCAGGAAGCCGTGCGAGAAGACGTTCGCGACGCCCAGCTCGCGGCGCGGCGGCCGGTCGGCGGGGGCCGTCGCGCGGGTCGTCTCGGCGGCCGGGGCGCCGGTGTTCACGGTGGTCACGAGTACTCGATCCGATCACGCCGGGCGGTGCGCAGCGCCAGCACCGCCACCGAGAGGGTCAGGAAGAACATCGCCACGCCGATCGCCGAGGCGTACCCGAACTTGTTCTCGCTGCCGAACGACGTGTCGTACATCCGCAGCCCGATCACGTCGGAGGAGAAGTTCGGCCCGCCGTTCGTCATGAGCTGGACCAGGATGAAGCCGTCCAGCGCGGCGATGGCGAGGTAGATCCAGGCCACCTGGATGGTGTCCCAGAGCAGCGGAATGGTGATCTTCCGCAGCATCGTGGTGCGGGACGCGCCGTCGAGCAGCACCGCCTCGTAGATGTCACGCGGGATGGCCTGCATGGCCGCGCCGAAGAGCACGACGTAGAAGCCGACGTTGCTCCACACCATCACCGCCAGCACGCACCAGAACGCGAAGCGCGGGTCGCCGAGCCAGGCCGGGGTGGCCAGCCCGACGGCGCGCAGGGCGCCGTTGAGCAGGCCACTCGTCGGACTGTAGATCTCCTTCCAGAGCAGCGCGATGATCACCACCGAGAGCACCTGGGGGAAGAAGTAGACGAGCCGGTAGACCGAGGTGCCGCGCACCCCGGTCACACCGGCCCGGCCCTTGCGGCCGCCCATCGTGAGCATGCTGGCAAAGAACAGGCCCAGCCCGATCGTCACCACCGGCACCACGGCGAGCAGGATCGCGTTGTTCTTCAACGCGTTCCACACGTACCCGTCGTGCAGCAGCGTGCGGAAGTTCGCCATGCCGACCGGGTCGGCCTGCGCGGAGTAGCCCATCCAGTCGGTGGTGGAGATCTGAAAAGCCTGGAGGTACGGCGACAGCACGAAGATGCCGTACAACGCCAGTGGTGGCAGGAGGAACGTGAGGATCAGGGGAAGGCGGCCCTGTCGCATCACGCGGACCGCTTGTACTTCTTGACCGAGCTGTCTCCGGCGATCGAGTCGGCGCCCTTCTGGCACTGGTCGAGGAACTCGGCCGGGGAGATCCGGCCGCTGAAGAACTCGCCGCAGGCCGCGTCGACCAGGTTGCGCTCCAGCTTGCGGTAGTAGTTGTTGTAGACCCAGTTGAAGCCGTTGGACCCGGACGCGTCGAGCGCCTTGACCACGGTGCTGAGCCCGTACGGCAGGTCGATGCCCTCGGTCGCACCGGCGACGACGGGCAGGCTGGCGACCTTCCGGGTGAAGTCCTGCGCGCCCTTGCGGGACAGCATGGTGCGGAAGTACTCCAGGCCGCCCGCGACGTTGCGCGCCTTGGCCGGCACCATGAACGGCTCACCGGCGGTGCCGCGGATCGCCTCGTACGGCAGCTTGTCGCCGCTGCCCAGGCTCGGCGTCGGCGCGACCGTCATGTTGAACCCGGCCGGCGTGACGTCCTTCTGCTCGCTCTCCAGCCAGGAGCCGCAGGAGATGAACGCGGCCTTGCCCTGGCACCACGCGGTCTGCGACTGCTTGTGGTCCAGGCCCGGGGAACCGTCGAGGATGAACTTGTCCTTGACGATCTGGTGCCAGGCGTCGGCGGCGGTCTTCATCGCGTCCGACTTCCAGGCGTTCGGCTCCAGGTTGTCGATCGCCAGCGCCACGGACGCGCCGCCGAGCTTGATCGCGGTGGAGATCAGCGGCCAGCTCATGTAGCGGGGGTGCACACCGGCGTACGTCCAGGGGGCGATACCGGCGGCCTTGATCCGGCGGCAGAGCGCGATGTGGTCGTCCCAGGTCTTGGCGTCCTCCCAGCCGCGGTCGGCGAACAGCTTGGTGGAGTGCCAGATGCCGTACACCGTGTAGGTGTAGTTGAGCACCAGGAACCGGCCGTCGTAGGAGCCGACCTCGACGGTGCCGGGCAGCAGCGTGTCCTTGACCGTCTTGCCGGGCGTGTCGAGGCTCGGCGCGGCGAGCAGCTCGCCCAGGTCGGCGAGCGCGTTCTGGGAGACCAGGCCGTTGAAGTCGATCTGACCGGCGCCGGAGTTGTTCACCACGTCGGGCGGGCTGCCGTCGACGAAGCGGGGCTGGAGCGTCTTGCTGATCTCCGCGGTGGCCGAGTGCTTGATCTCCGCCTTCGGGTACCGCTCCTTGTACATGGCCTCGTGGGCCTTGGCGTAGTCCTCCCCGAACCCGCCGTTGAAGATCACCACCTCGAGTGGGGCGTCCTCGGCCACGCCGAGCGGGTTCTGCTCGCTCTTGGTGCCCTTGTACGCGGCCTTGTCGCCCTCGTCGCCCCCGCCCGACGTGGCGCAGCCGGCGAGCAGCCCGGCGGCGGGGGTGGCCAGCAGCCCGGCGGCGGCGCTACGCCGTAGGATCTCACGCCTGTTCATCGCATCTCCTCGGTCCGGGTACGCGCGGTGAGCACCCTGTCGCTTGTCTTCACAAGACGCATTTCCAATGAAGAATTTCTACGACAGTGCGACGGGGACCACAAGACCTCTCGACCGATCCGTTATCCGTACCGGTCGGGCCCGGCTGGCCTAGCCTGACCCCATGCGCCGCCTGCGGCAGCTCGCGCAACGCACGCCGCCGGGGCGGGAGCGCTACATCGACCTGCTCCGGGCGCTGGCCATCACCATGGTCGTGCTCGGCCACTGGGGCGTCACGGTCATCGGGTACGACCACGGCCGCCCCGCCGGCCACTCCGCGCTGGGGGATCTGCGCTGGGCCTGGCCGCTCACCTGGGTGGCCCAGGTGATGCCGGTGTTCTTCCTGGTCGGCGGCTACGCCAACGCCGCCTCGCTGGCCGCCCGCCGGCGCCGGGGCGGGTCGGCGGCCGGGTGGCTGGTCGACCGCAGCGCCCGGCTGATCCGCCCCACCACCGTGTTGCTGCTGGTCCTGGCGGCGGGAGCGGGGATCGCCACGCTGCGCGGAGCCGACCCGGCGCAGGTGCGCACAGTGGTCTGGTTCGCCACCATCCCGCTGTGGTTCCTGGTCGCCTACGTCGCGGTGGTGGCGCTGACCCCGCCGATGTACGCGCTGCACCGCCGGTTCGGGCTCGCCGTGCCGACGGCGCTCGTGGTCCTCGTGGCGCTCGGCGACCTCGGCCGGCTCCTCGGCCCGGCCGCGCTCGCCGACGGCAACTACCTGTTCGGCTGGCTGGCCGTCCATCAGGTCGGGTTCGCCTGGTACGACGCCGCCCAGGCGGACACCCGTCAGCCCGCCGACGCGACCGGCGCCGGGACCCGGGGCCTGTTTCGCCGTCGGCTGCCGCTGTCCCGCCGGGCGGGCGTGCTCCTGCTCGGCGGCGGCCTGGTCGCGCTGGTGCTGCTCACGGTGGCCGGGCCCTACCCGGTGGCGATGCTCCACGTACCGGGCGAGCGGCTGGACAACGCGGCGCCGCCGAGCCTGGCGCTGATGGCCGCGGCCGTCGCCCAGCTCGGCCTGATCCTGCTGCTGCGACGCCCGGCCGGGCGCTGGCTGCGCCGGTCCGGCCCCTGGCAGGCGGTGCTCGCCGTAAACGCGGTGGTGCTCACGCTGTTCCTCTGGCACCTGACCGCCGCGGTGCTGCTCGTCGGCCTGCTGGACGCGCTCGGCGTGCTGCCCACTCCCCCGGTCGGCTCGGCGGCCTGGTGGGCGTGGCGCGTACCGTGGCTGCTCGCGCTGGCCGCGGTGCTGACCGTGCTGGTCGCCGTCTTCGGTCCGGTGGAGGCACGCACCCGCCGCCCGGCGGCGACCGGGCCGGCCGGGGCGGGTGGCCGGCGGC
>NZ_JBXUOV010000176.1:0-11994 GCF_057196585.1 Micromonospora sp. ATLC20 | reverse complement strand
AGCCGACGAATCCCCTAGAAGACACCACGGTCAGTCAGAGGGTGAGTCAGACCGGCCGGGTGACCCGCTCCCACATCATCACTGTCAGAGGATGGGGGGCGGGGAGTAGGCCGCCGCCTCGGGGTGGGATTCCACCACCTTGGTGATTCTTGCGGTCACCCGAGTGACCTGGTCGGTGGCGGCGCCCACGAACGCGTTGCGGTCGGCGACCAGGGTGTCGATCTCGGCCCGGGTGAGGCCCAGCCGGCCGTCCGCAGCGAGGCGGTCGAACAGGTCGTTCTCGGCCGCGCCCTTCTCCCGCATCGCCAGCGCCACGGCGACCGCGTGCTCCTTGATCACCTCGTGCGCGACCTCCCGGCCGACACCCCGGCGCACTGCTGCCACCAGGATCTTCGTGGTGGCGAGGAACGGCAGGAAGCGCTCCAGCTCCCGGTTGATCACCGCCGGGTACGGGCCGAACTCGTCCAGCACGGTGAGGAACGTCTGGAACAGCCCGTCGGCGGCGAAGAAGGCATCCGGCAGCGCGACCCGGCGCACCACCGAGCAGGAGACGTCACCCTCGTTCCACTGGTCACCGGCCAGCTCGCCGACCATCGACAGGTAACCCCTGATGATCACCGCGAAGCCGTTCACCCGCTCCGACGAGCGCGTGTTCATCTTGTGCGGCATCGCGCTGGAACCGACCTGGCCCGGCTTGAAGCCCTCGGTGACCAGTTCCTGGCCCACCATGAGCCGGATCGTGGTCGCCAGCGAGGACGGCGCGGCGGCCACCTGGGCCAGCGCGGCGACGACCGCCATGTCGATCGAACGCGGGTAGACCTGGCCGACGCTGTCCAGCACTCGGCTGAACCCCAGATGCTCGGCCACCCGGCGCTCCAGCTCGGCCACCTTGCCGGCGTCGCCGTCGAACAGGTCGAGCTGGTCGGCGGCGGTGCCCACCGGCCCCTTGATCCCCCGCAGCGGGAACCAGCCGATCAGGTCCTCCAGCCGCTCGTACGCGATCAGCAGTTCCTCCGCCGCCGACGCGAAGCGCTTGCCCAGCGTGGTGGCCTGCGCGGCGACGTTGTGCGACCGGCCGGTCATCACCAGGGCCGAGTACTCGCCCGCGTGCCGGCCCAGCCGGGCCAGCGTGGCGACCACCCGGTCCCGGATCAGCTCCAGCGAGGCACGGATCTGGAGCTGCTCGACGTTCTCGGTGAGGTCGCGGGAGGTCATCCCCTTGTGCACGTGCTCGTGCCCGGCGAGCGCGCTGAACTCCTCGATCCGGGCCTTCACGTCGTGCCGGGTGACCCGCTCGCGCGCCGCGATCGAGGCCAGGTCGACGTCGTCGACCACCCGCTCGTACGCCTCGACGACCCCGTCCGGCACCGGCACGCCGAGGTCACGCTGGGCCTTGAGCACCGCCAGCCAGAGCCGGCGCTCCATCCGGACCTTCTCCTCCGGCGACCAGAGGGCGACAAGTTCGGGCGAGGCGTACCGGTTGGCGAGCACGTTCGGGATCGTCGTCACGTACCTCAGTCTTTCATGACGCCCGGGCCGGGCCCGGCGACGCCGGTACCCGGTCCGGCCTGTGGGCGGGCCGGACCGGGACACACCGTCAGCCCAGCCGGATCTCCGGGTCCAGCGCGACCGCGACCATCTCCTCGACTGTCATCACTCTGCTCAGACACTGCATTCGCCTAGGACAATGAGCGCCCTCTACGACGGGGTCTCTGTTACTAGTACGGCAGCTATCGACGCCGGAGACCGGCGGCGCCGCGAGTCACCTGACTCAAAGAACCCAGAGAGCCTGTCGACATCCGCCCAAGATCCAAGGGCCGTCGACACATCAATTATCTTGCACGTCCGGCCCGCCTCGCCTCGGCTGCACCGATTCCGCCCCTCCTCGAAAGCGCGTCACCACCG
The DNA here is from genome assembly GCF_057196585.1 of Micromonospora sp. ATLC20. NCBI lineage: Bacteria > Bacillati > Actinomycetota > Actinomycetes > Micromonosporales > Micromonosporaceae > Micromonospora > Micromonospora sp. ATLC20. The sequence continues at coordinate 10,089 of NZ_JBXUOV010000176.1, read as the reverse complement.
CGCGGACCGGGTGCGTGGAGGCTGCATGATGGGCGCCGTTCACTTGAAGTCAGCACTTTGGAGTGGATCGCGAAAAAGACAAAGCTGCACATTCCATATGATAGATGGCGCTTCAGGTGAGTCAGGAGCGGGGTACATGCGCCGTGCCACCAGTTCGCTATAGAACATGAAGCACTGCTCGCTAGGACCGGAGCGTTCCGTCTGGAGCACCCACATCCCGGCCCCATTTGAGTCTACCGTGACGGGGTGGGAGGTAAGGTAGTCCATTACGGTTTTTCCATCACGCTGCCGCTGGTGAGGGTTGTGGTAGATGCGCATGTCGACCGTTGAACCGGGGGCGTACCCTCCTACCGCCAGGCGAATTGTGTCACCCGGCTTTGCCACTATAAATGCACCATAGTCAGGCAAGCCATAAGCATCATTAACGTAACCCATGAACTGCGGGCTCGACGCGGCACGCACTTCAATCGCAGTAGACACTGTGATTCCATTTTGAATAGCAGCAACGGTATACAGGCCCATCGGATCTGACCGAACACGCCTGAACGGGACGGCATTAAATGCGTCAAGATCGCCAGGGTTCATTTGACGCGACTCGAAGATCCTTCCCGCTGGGTCGCGCATCTCGAGAGTAACCTCGCCTTCCGGGGCATAACCGTAGACGCACACATCCAGCACGTCTGGGGCAGCCATAAAATCGAGGTCGGGGCGGTTCTTGACTGCGACCGAGAAGGTGGTGATGCCAAAACCGCAAACGTCGCCGCCGCCTTGGAAATATTCAAGCTGCGACGCGATGCCCGGCGGGACAGGATCACTCCTTGACAACACACCACCAATCGGGATGTGGCCGCGCGGGGGCATCGGGGGAAGCGGCAATGCCGAGCCCTGTGGATTCCGGCCGCCATCTCCACTAGACGATCCTGAACCGGGGCGCAATGTTGGCTTGACGGGAAATCGACCGGGATTTGGCAGGGGTTCGGGAACCGGCGCTCCACCACCTGGCGACTGCGAGGCAGAAGACATACCCGTATCGACTGAGCTAGACGGCGTAATGCTGATCTTGGGTTCGGTGCTTTTCGATGCAGTTCCCCCGTCCGTCTTCTCATCCGCCGTTGTTGCCAGGGTCGCGATCAAACCCAGCGCTACTACAAGAGCCGTGGCGACAAGCACCCTTTTCCTCGTGTCCAAGCGTTCACCCCAGGTCCACTGGATCCGCGACACCGGATGTTATCGCACGGGCCAATGACCCGAAAGCCCGAGAGTCAGATAGCCGTCGTTTCGCCTATGGTGCGTTCATGACAAAGGCAAGCGAGGACCCCGACGCAATATCAACTTCCGAAAGGTCCGATACTTGCACGGGGGCAGCATCTGACAGTCCGGCCGAATCGGACTTATCGCGTGGCACGATCGCTCAACTTCGAGGTCTCCCATCGGTGGAGTCGCCAACCCCCCGTGACGAAGATGCCGAGAATGGGCGCGCAAATGCGGATGAGAAACCATCGCCCCCCATTCGATTGGCGCTCACGACTAGCGACCTTAATGAGAGGTTCGCCAAGTGGCGTGATAAGAGCGCGACGCGCTGGTCAATATCCATATCCCTGATCACCATTCTGTGCGGAACTCTAGGCACCTTGTCCGATTGGCAGGGCGCAAAACCCGTATTTCCCTGCTGGGTCAAACGAGAGCAAAAGATCAACGAGCCCTACGGCATTGCCGTGGCAAATATAGGCGTTCGGCGCGAGGACGGGCAACGCTGGTCAGACATGGAGAAGAAGAATGCCAGTGATATCAATGAGAGCCTCTTCAAGCAGGTTTCTAGCAGCTTCGAAGATCGCTCCGGACAGGTTGGCATCGGTCAAACTTGCAACCGAAATATCCAATCAGATCAGGAACGAGAGACATACCTCTCTGAGGTGCAGAAAAAGCTTGATGCCGAGCTAGCGGTCTCATTGACTTTAACGCCTAGCGGCCAACGAGTCAGAGTGGAAATCGAGGCAAGCATTGGATCGCAGGGTGGATGGAACGAAGCGCAGGAGCTAGCGGGTTACTATAAATTCAATGCGGGCCTGGTGGGCGATTCCCTAGAGATTAGAACAAGTATCGCGAAGGCATCTGTAGGGGAGCTTTTAGTTCCATACATCACCCTTCTCCGCGCGATCGCCGAGTACGCGAATTCGGACTACGGTGTCGCCAAAGACACCTTAAGTAAAGTCCTCGCAACACCCGGAATCTCCGATGACCTAAAACGATTGGCGCTAGTCCTGAAGGGCAACACAGAGGGGCGCCTCGGTGGCACTGGATCAACCGAGAGGGCAGCAGCCGCCTATACAGCCGCCCTTAAAACAGACAGGGGTTACGTAAGGGCTATTCTCGGACTCGCTGAAATCGACTACCAAACGGGCCTGTCCAAAATTAGGAGCACCGGCGGCCCCAGATGCGAAGGCAAGCTTACCTCTCAAGCGAAAGCCCACCTTGCCGCCGCACTCGACAAATATGAAGGCGTCTATAGATCTGCGGCTACGTCTCGCGTTCCAGACGTTGACGCTAGAGCGAAATTTGGTATTGGTCGAACGTATGCATGTCTGCTGAGGTCGGGCGACCGCAGCAAGGCCGAGGCCGCTCTGGAGGCGCTCAAGTACGTGACCGCCAGATTTGAATCCGACAGGAAGAAGGTTTGGCTACGGGCGACGGCATCCGGCGCCTACGGTGAAACAGCGCTAATTTACTGCGGGCAGGGACGCAGAGAAGAGGCCCTCGCTTACTATGCGAAAGCATATGAGTGGGCTGTGGATGAGACGCGAGCCAGAGACTATGACGACGCCCGCAGGAAAATTAGCACGAACCGGCGTTACTGCTCCTGAGAAGTGCGCTGTAGGCCACCATTGGCGCAGCGGCTCCAGCCGGGCGGTCACGTAGTCGCGGAACTCCTCGTCGCGCCCGGTCACGAAGTGCCACCCCTTGCTCGCCTCATGCCCAGGGGACGGAACGAGCCGGCACGCGGGTTGCCCGCCCGGCGCAGAACCGGGCGGGCGTCCTCGTCAGCGCTCCAGGATCGCTGTCACGCCCTGCCCGCCTGCCGCACAGATGGAGATCAGGCCGCGCCCGCTCCCCTTCTGATCCAGCAGCTTGGCGAGCGTGGCGACGATCCGGCCGCCGGTGGCGGCGAAGGGGTGCCCGGCCGCCAGCGACGAGCCGTTGACGTTGAGCTTGTCCCGATCGATCGAGCCGAGCGGGGCGTCCAGGCCCAGGCGCTCCTTGCAGAACTCCGGCGACTCCCAGGCCGCCAGCGTCGCCAGCACCTGGGAGGCGAACGCCTCGTGGATCTCGTAGAAGTCGAAGTCCTGGAGGCTCAGCCCGGCGCGGGCCAGCATCCGGGGCACCGCGTACGTGGGGGCCATCAACAGGCCCTCGTCGCCGTGCACGAAGTCGACGGCGGCGGTCTCGGACCAGGAGAACCAGGCCAGCACCGGCAGGTTGTGCGCCTTGGCCCACTCCTCGGACGCGAGCAGCACCGTCGATGCGCCGTCGGTGAGCGGCGAGGAGTTGCCGGCGGTCATGGTGGCCCGCTCGGCGTCCGCGCCGGAGGCGCCGAAGACCGGCTTGAGCGAGCCGAGCTTCTCCAGGCTCGTGTCCGGGCGCAGGTTCTGGTCGCGGGTCAGCCCCAGGTAGGGGGTCATCAGGTCGTCGAAGAACCCCTTGTCGTACGCGGCCGCGAGCCGCTGGTGCGAACGCAGCGCCAGTTCGTCCTGCGCGGTCCGGTCGACGTTCCAGCGCAGCGCCGTGCGGGCCGCGTGCTCACCCATGGACAGTCCGGTACGCGGCTCGGCGTTGCGCGGGATCTCCGGCTTGAACGGCTGGTGCGGGCGCAGCTTCGCCGCGATCTTGAGCCGTTCGCCGAGCGTACGGGCCGAGTTGAGCTGGATCAGCGTGCGCCGCATGTCCTCGTTGACGGCGAGCGGCGCGTCCGAGGTGGTGTCGACGCCACCGGCGATGCCGACCTCGATCTGCCCGAGGGCGATCTTGTTGGCGACCAGGATGGCCGCCTCCAGCCCGGTGCCGCAGGCCTGCTGGATGTCGTACGCGGGGGTGTGCGGGTCGAGCCGGGAGCCGAGCACCACCTCACGGGTGAGGTTGAAGTCGCGGGAGTGCTTGAGCACCGCGCCGGCCACGACCTCGCCGACCCGCTCGCCGGCCAGCCCGAACCGGGCGACCAGCCCGTCGAGCGCCGCACCGAGCATGTCCGCGTTCGACGCGTGCGCGTAGCGCGAGTTGGACCGGGCGAAGGGGATGCGGTTGCCCCCGATGACCGCGACCCGCCGGACACTCTGCACGATCGGCCTCCCTCGAAACTGTTGCCCGAACCCTACTCGCCAGTAGGCTACGCCTATGACCGACAGGTACGCGAGCTTCGTCCAGACGGGGGCCGGTCGCGCGCTGGTCAAGCGCCTCGGGCTGCCCGACCCGCCCCGACTGCGCCGGCACACGCCGGGCGACCCGCTCGTTCCCGGGCCGGTCCTGCTCGGCTCCTCGGCCGGCGGCCGGATCGCCGAGCCGGCCGGCAAGATCCTGACCGCCGCCGGGGTCGAGCTGGCCGATCCGGTCGCCGCCCACGACGCCGACCGCCGCTTCGCGGCCCTGGTGTACGACGCCAGCGGCATCACCGACTCCACCGGGCTGCGCCAGCTCTACGACTTCTTCCACCCGCAGGCCCGTTCGCTGGTGCCGAGCGGCCGGGTGATCGTGCTTGGCACCCCGCCGGCCGAGTGCGGCTCCCCTCGGGAGGCTACCGCCCAGCGTGCGCTGGAGGGCCTGACCCGCAGCATCGGCAAGGAGTTCGGCCGGGGCGTGACCGCCCAGCTCGTCTACGTGACACGCGAGGGTGACGCCGGTACCCCGGTGAGCCTGGAGTCCACACTGCGGTTCCTGCTCTCCGGCCGGTCCGCGTACGTCTCGGGCCAGGTGATCCGGGTCGGCACCGGCACCGCCGTCGCGCCGGCCGACTGGGACCGGCCGCTCGACGGGCAGGTGGTGCTGGTGACCGGCGCGGCCCGGGGCATCGGCGCGGCGCTGGCGAAGGTGCTGGCCCGCGACGGCGCGCAGGTGGTGGCGCTGGACATCCCGGCGGCCGGGGACGAACTGGCCGCCGTCGCGAACGAGATCGGCGGCAGCGCGGTGCAGCTCGACCTGACCGCTCCGGATGCGCCGACCCGGCTGGCGGAGCACCTGGCGTCCCGGCACGGCCGGGTCGACGTGGTGGTGCACAACGCGGGCATCACCCGGGACAAGACGCTGGGCCGGATGGACGCCGACCGGTGGGACTCGGTGATCGACGTGAACCTGTCCAGCCAGGAGCGCATCAACGACGTGCTGCTGGAACGCGACCTGATCCCGGCCGGCGGCCGGATCGTGTCGGTCTCGTCGATCGCCGGGATCGCCGGCAACCGGGGGCAGACCAACTACGCGACGAGCAAGGCCGGCGTGATCGGCCTGGTCGACTCGCTCTCGCCGGTGCTGCGCGAGCGCGGGATCAGCCTGAACGCCGTGGCGCCGGGCTTCATCGAGACCCGGCTGACCGCGCGCATCCCGCTGACGATCCGCGAGGCGGGACGGCGGATGAACAGCATGGCCCAGGGCGGCCTGCCGGTGGACGTGGCCGAGACGATCGGGTGGCTCTCCTGGCCGGCGAGCGGCGCGGTGAGCGGCAACGTGGTCCGGGTCTGCGGCCAGAGCCTGCTGGGGGCGTGATGGCACCCCGTGACCACGAGGACGACGACCTGACCCTGCACGACCTGATCGAGGGCCCCACCCGAGACCTGACCGCCGCCCGAGCCGCCGCCCTAGCCCGCACGCAGGCCCGCCCCTCCTCCGACGATCATGAAGTTGACGGCACTTCTGGAGATCCACAGGGCAGCCAACCTCATGATCGACGGGGTGAAGCGGTGGGGCCGGAGGGGCGGCGGCGGGTCGCGCTGGAGCGGTTGCCTGCCAGTGGGGCGCTGTATCGGCGGGCGCTGCTGGGAGTGGTGCCGGGGGTCGGGGGGCGGCGCGGGACGGACGTGCCCTCTGTTGAACTGGGCGTTTCGGGGGTCGCTGTGGATCAGCGGCATCTGGCGGACTACGACCGGGTGTGCGGGTTCCGCCTGACCGACCGGCTGCCGGCGACGTACCTGCACGTGCTCGGGTTCCCGCTGTCGCTGCGGCTGATGACGAGCCCTGGCTTCCCGATCCCGCTCACCGGCGTGGTGCACGTGGCCAACCGGATCACCGTGCACCGTCCGGTCGAGGCCGGCGAGAGCGTCGACTTCCACACGTACGCGGAGAACCTGCGCCCGCACGAGCGGGGCCGCCAGCTCGACGTGGTGCTGGTCGGCTCGATCGGCGGCGAGGAGGTGTGGCGCGGCGTGTCCACGTACCTCGGGAAGGAGCGCGCGTCCGGCGGCGGCCCGCGGCGCGACCGGGGTGACCGCCCGGCGCCGCCGGCCGCCTCGGCCCGGTGGCGGGTGACGCCCCGGGTCGGTACGGACTACGCGCGCGTCTCCGGCGACCACAACCCGATCCACACCTCGAAGCTGGGCGCGCGGCTGTTCGGCTTCCCGCGCCCGATCGCGCACGGCATGTGGAGCAAGGCCCGCTGCCTGGCCGCGTTGGAGCCCCGGCTGCCCGAGGCGTACACGGTGGACGTGTCGTTCAAGCTGCCGGTGCCGTTGCCGTCGACTGTGGCGTTCAGCGCCTCGGCGACCGGCGCGGGCTGGGACTTCGCGCTGCACAGCGCCCGGGACGGAAGGCCGCATCTGGTCGGTTCGGTGCGCTGAGCGAAAGAGGGGACTTGCCGTCCCCTCTTTTCGGCGCTAAGTTGTTCTCAGATTGAGTTGTTCTCAACCTGAGAGAGTGAGTGACCGTGAACGAGCAGGAGTTCCTCGCCGGGTACGACCCCCGGGACTACCCGGCGGTCGCGGTCACCGTCGACGTGGTCGCCCTGACCATCCGCGAGGGCGCGCTGCACCTGCTGCTGATCCGCCGCGGCGCGCCACCCTACGCGGGGCACTGGGCGCTGCCCGGCGGCTTCGTCCAGCCGGACGAGGACCTCGCCGCGGGCGCCCGGCGCGAGCTGGCCGAGGAGACCGGCCTCGGCGGCGAGCGGCTGCGCCGGGTGCACCTGGAACAGCTCGGCAGCTACGGCGCCCCCGACCGCGACCCCCGCATGCGCGTGGTCTCGGTCGCCCACCTGGCGTTCGCCCCCGACCTGCCCGACCCGGTCGCCGACACCGACGCCGACGAGGCGATCTGGCTGCCGGTCACCGCGCTCACCAGCCGGCAGCTCGCCTTCGACCACGGCCGGATCATCTCCGACGGGCTGGAGCGCGCCCGTTCCAAGCTGGAGTACACGCCGCTGGCCACCCGGTTCCTCGCCCCCGAGTTCACGATCACCGAGCTGCGGGAGGTCTACGAGACGGTCTGGGGTCACCCGCTGCACGCCGGCAACTTCCACCGCAAGGTGCTCTCGGTGCCCGGCTTCGTGGAGAGCACCGGCGCCAGCACCGAACGCGGCGGCACGCGCGGCGGCCCCCGGGCCAAGCTCTACCGCGCCGGAGACGCCCTGCTGCTGCACCCGGCGCTGCTGCGCCCCGCCCGGGAGGAGACGGTGCGGTGAGGACCGAGGAGGCGATCCGGCTGGTCACCGCCGCGCGTACCGACGCCGACCTGTTCGGTACGCAGGAGCCGGCCCGCCGCTACCGCGAGCTGGTCGGCGCGCTGCACCCCGACCGGCTGGGCGCGGCCGACCCCGGGGTACGCGCCGCCGCCGCCGAAGCGCTCGTCACCGTCACCACCCGGTGGCGCACCCCCGCCCCGATGTACGTCGGCGACGTCGCCGACCTGCACGACCACGGCGACGGACGGCTGCTCAAAGTGGCCCGGCACCCCGGCGACAACGACCTGATGGCCCGCGAGGCACGCGCGTTGCGCCGCATCGCCGAGCGCGGCGACGCCAAGCACCTCGCGTACGTGCCCCGGCTCGTCGACTCCTACCCGGCGCGCGACCCGTCGACCGGCGTGCAACGGCAGGTGAACGAGCTGGTGACCGTACCCGGACTGCGAAGCCTCGACGACGTGCGCCGCGCGTACCCGGACGGGCTGGACCCGCGCGACGCGGCCTGGATGTGGCGGCGGCTGCTCGTGGCGCTCGGCCTGGCCCACCGGGCCGGCGTCGTGCACGGCGCGGTGCTGCCCCGGCACGTGCTGATCGAGCCGGACGCGCACGGCGTGGTGCTCGTCGACTGGTGCTTCTCGGCCGAGCCGGGCGGGCTCGTGCCGGCGCTGGTGCCCGGCCACGAGGACTGGTATCCGCCGGAGGTCGCCGCCAAGCGGCAGTGCGGCCCGGGCACCGACATCGCGATGGCCGCCCGCTGCATGACCTGGCTGATGGGTGACCGCGCGCCCCGCGAGCTGCGCGCCTTCGCCGACGGCTGCCAGGGCACCGCGCTCGCCACCCGGCCGGACGACGCCTGGCGGCTGCTGCGCGAACTGGACGAGGTGCTGCACCGGCTGTACGGGCCGCGCACCTTCCGACCCTTCACCCTCAACCCGTAGGGAGGCTGCCATGGGCAGTGGAATCTGGTCCACCGACGTGTACGACGCCGCCGACCGTTACCGGCGCCGCACCGGCAAGAGCGCGTTCTCCTACAGCGACAGCGGCGCACGGAAGGTGCACCCGGCGCTCGACCCGCGCGACGCGCTGCGGGAGAGCCGCGACTCCGCCGAGCACCCGCAGTCGACGCCGATCGCCGTGCTGTTCGACGTCACCGGCTCGATGGGGCACGTGCCCCGGGTGCTGCAGAGCAAGCTGCCGCAGCTGCTCGGCCTGCTGCTGCGCCAGGGGTACGCGAAGGACCCGCAGGTCATGTTCGGCGCGATCGGCGACGCCACCTGCGACCGGGTGCCGTTGCAGGTCGGGCAGTTCGAGTCCGACAACCGGATGGACGACGACCTCGGCCGGATCGTGCTGGAGGGCGGCGGTGGCGGCCAGATGATGGAGTCTTACGAGCTGGCGCTGTACTTCATGGCCCGGCACACGGCCACCGACAGCTGGGACAAGCGCGGCCGGCGCGGCTACCTGTTCATCATCGGCGACGAACTGGCGTACCCGGCGGTGAAGACCGCGGAGGTGAGCCGGCTGATCGGCGACGACCTGCGCGAGGACGTACCGGTCCGGCAGATGGTGGACGAGGTGACCGCGCGCTGGGACACCTACTACCTGCTGCCCGCCGGCAGCCACTACGCGGGCAACCGCAAGGTGCTGGACTTCTGGCGCGGCCTGCTCGGGCAGAACGCCGTCGAGCTGGACGACCTGGACGCGGTCTGCGAGACGATCGCGCTCACCGTCGGCCTCGGCGAGCAGGCCATCGACCTGGACGCCGGGCTGCGCGACCTGGACCGGGCCGGCTCCACCGCCACCCGTACCGTCTCGAAGGCGCTCGCCCGGCTCGGCTCCGACCGGCGCGCGGTGGCGACGCTGCCGTTCAGCCCGGCCGACGGCGCAAGCGGGGTCACCCGGCTGTGAACCACGTGATGGTGGTCGACCTCGGCTACGGCGACGCCGGCAAGGGCACAGTGGTGGACCTGCTCTGCGCCACCCGGCAGGTCCACACGGTGATCCGGTTCAACGGGGGCGCGCAGGCGGCGCACAACGTCGTCCTGCGCGACGGAAGGCACCACACGTTCGCGCAGCTCGGCGCCGGAACGTTCCGTCCGGGCGTACGGACACACCTGGCGCGGCACGTGGTGGTGGACCCGCTGGCGCTGGCCGCCGAGGCCGACCACCTCGCGTCGGTCGGCGTGCCCGACGCGCTCGACCGTCTGACAGTGGACGGGGAGGCGCTGCTCGCCACCCCGTACCACCGGGCCGCGAATCGCGCCCGGGAGATCGCCCGGGGAGCCGACCGGCACGGCTCCTGCGGGCTCGGGGGGGGGGGGGGGGGGGGGGGGGGGGGGGGGGGCGCCCCCCCCCCCCCCCCCCCCCGACGAGGCACCCCGGGTGGCGGACTGCCGCCGCCCGGCGGTGCTGCGCCGGCGGCTGACCGCGCTACGGGA
>NZ_JBXUOV010000175.1:0-12002 GCF_057196585.1 Micromonospora sp. ATLC20 | reverse complement strand
GTGCTCGGCCGGCGCCTGGCCGCGTTCGCCGCGCTCGTCGCCGTCCTGTTCGTCGCCGGCTGCGGCGGCGACGCCGGCGGGTCCGGCGGCGACCCCCGGTGGCAGGCGGGACAGGGCGGCGGGTCGACCGGCTCGGCCGGACCCGAGACGGGTGACCAGCCGGCCGCGCCGGACGCGTCGAAGGAGCCGTCGATCTCGCTCACCGCGACCGGTGACGTGATCATGGGCAACGCGCCGGACCGGCTGCCCCCGAACGGCGGCAAGGGCTTCTTCGACGACGTGAAATCGGCGCTCAAGGGCGACCTGGTGATGGGCAACCTGGAGGAGCCGCTCACCGACGACACCGGCGCCGGCAAGTGCGGCCCGGAGCCGAAGAACTGCTACCAGTTCCGCGCGCCGCCCGGCTACGCCGCGCACCTGCGCTCGGCCGGGTTCCAGCTGCTCAACCAGGCCAACAACCACGGCTACGACTACGGCCGGCAGGGCTACGAGAACACCCAGTCGGCGCTGGAGGCGCACGGGCTCAAGCACACCGGCGCGCCGGGCGAGATCACCGTGGTGGACGTCAAGGGCATCAAGGTCGCCGTGGTGGGCTTCTCGTCGTACCCCTGGTCCAACAGTCTGGTCGACCTGAACGCCGCCAAGCAGGTGGTCGAGATGGCCAAGGAGCAGGCCCAGATCGTGGTGGTGCAGGTGCACATGGGCGCCGAGGGGTCGGACAAGACCCGGGTCAAGCCGGGCACCGAGATGTTCTTCGGCGAGAACCGCGGCGATCCGATCCGCTTCTCCCGCACCGTCATCGACGCCGGCGCCGACCTGGTCATCGGGCACGGTCCGCACGTGCTGCGCGGGATGGAGTTCTACAAGGGGCGGCTGATCGCGTACAGCCTGGGCAACTTCGCCGGCGGCGGGAAGTCGCTGAACAGCTCGGGCCGGCTCGGCTGGGGCGGCGTGCTCAAGGTGTCGCTCACCGCCGAGGGGACGTTCGTCGGCGGCACGTTCACCTCCACGGTGATGAACGGCGTGGGCCGTCCGTCCGTGGACCGGCAGGACCGCGGCCTCGGACTGGTCCGTGACCTGAACCGGTCCGACTTCCCGGACACCGGCGCGAAGCTCGACGGGACCGGCAAGATCACCGCACCGGCGGGTGGCTGAGCGCACCCCGGCCGCGCCGAGCCGCCGGAGCGTCGGCCCCGCGACGTAGGCTGGCCGACGTGACCACGCGTTCCCCCGAGACCGACCTCGGTCGTACGCGCCGCGCCCGGCGCATCGGCCGGGTGCTGACCGAGACGCACCCCGACGCGCACTGTGAGCTCGACCACGCCAACGCGCTGGAGCTCGCGGTGGCGACGATCCTGTCCGCCCAGTGCACCGACAAGAAGGTCAACGAGGTCACGCCGAAGCTGTTCGCCCGCTACCGCACCGCGGCCGACTACGCCGCTGCGGACCGCGCCGAGCTGGAGGAGCTGATCCGGCCCACCGGGTTCTACCGCAACAAGACCAGCTCCCTGATCAACCTGGGGCGGGCGCTCTGCGAGCGGTACGACGGCGAGGTGCCCGGCCGTCTCGACGACCTGGTGACCCTGCCGGGGATCGGCCGCAAGACCGCGAACGTCATCCTCGGCAACGCCTTCGGTGTCCCCGGCATCACCGTCGACACCCACTTCCAGCGGCTGGTGCAGCGGTGGCAGCTCACCGCCGAGACCGACCCGGTGAAGATCGAGCACGCGATCGGCGCGCTCTACCCGAAGCGGGACTGGACGATGCTGTCGCACCGGGTGATCTTCCACGGCCGCCGGGTCTGCCACGCCCGCAAGCCCGCCTGCGGCGCGTGCACGCTGGCGAAGCTGTGTCCCGCGTACGGCACCGGGCCGACCGAGCCGGCCGCCGCGGCCAAGCTGCTGAAGGGCCCCCGGGCCCGTGACCTGGCGGTCGCAGTCGGCCTCGATCCCGACCTTGTGCCGCAGCAGGCGGCAGCGGCGGACGTGCCGTGACGCGCCGGTTCGCGTACGTGCTCGTCCCGCTGCTGCTGGCGGCAGCGGGCTGCACCGCCACGACCGAGGAGCCGGAACGTCCGGCGCCGGCGACCCGGGCCGAGCGCCCCTCGCCGTTCGCCGACTGCGCCCCGCTGACCGTCGCGCCGACCGCCGCGTCTCCGACGCCCGCCGGGAAGGCCGGGGACCAGCTCCCCGACCTGACGCTGAACTGCTTCACCGGCGGCGCACCGGTGAACCTGCGCGACGTCAAGGGCCCGGCGGTGATCAACGTGTGGGCGTCCTGGTGCCCGCCGTGCCGCAAGGAGCTGCCCGCGTTCCAGCGGCTCAGCGAGCGGGCCGACGGCCGGTTCCAGGTGATCGGCGTGAACAGCCGGGACAGCCGCGGCGGCGCTCAGTCCATCGGCGAGGACTACGGCGTCGACTTCCCGATGCTGCTCGACCAGGGCGACGCGTTCCAGCGCGCGCTGGAACGCAACGCGTTCCCGCTCACAGTGCTCGTCGACGCCGACGGCCGGATCCGGCACACCGACGCGACCGGCGCGCTCGACGACGCCCGCCTCGCCGCGCTGCTCGAACGTCACCTCGGGGTGCGGGTATGACCCGACGGCCGCCGCTGTGGTTCGACCCGCTGCTGGGCCGGCTCGGCACCGCGCGGGCGGAGGACTTCACCCGCATCGTCACGCCGGAAAGCGGCGGCCGGGAGAGCGCCGTGCTGGTGCTGCTCGGCGAGGAGCCCGGCGCCGGGCCGGACGTGCTCGTCCTCCAGCGCGCCGCGACGCTGCGCAACCACGCCGGGCAGCCGGCCTTCCCGGGCGGGGCGGCCGACCCGGAGGACGCGGACGCCCGCGCCACCGCGCTGCGCGAGGCGAACGAGGAGGTCGGCCTCGACCCGGGCAGCGTCACAGTGCTGGCCGAGCTGCCCCGGCTGTGGATCCCGGTCAGCGACTTCGTGGTCACCCCGGTGCTCGCCTGGTGGCACGACCCGCACCCGGTGCACCCGCGCGAGCCGGCCGAGGTCGCCCACGTGGCCCGGCTGCCGGTCAGCGAGCTGGTCGACCCGGACAACCGCATGCGGGTACGCCACCCGAGCGGCTGGATCGGTCCCGCCTTCTCCGCGCGCGGCATGCTCGTCTGGGGCTTCACCGCGGGCGTGATCGACCGGCTGCTGGAGATGGGCGGCTGGTCCCGGCCCTGGCCGCACTCGCGTGTGGTGGACCTGCCGCCTGTCGACGCCACGCCCGCTCCGTCGGCCGGCACCGAGGCGGCCGACGAGAGCCCGGTGCGGTGATCACCCGTACGCATCCTCGGGTCACGTTCCGCGAGCGCTGAGCCGAGCACGGGCCTCGTGCCCGTACCCTTGGGGCGTGTCCGCCGTGGATCTCGTCCTTCTCCTGCTCATGCTCGTGTTCGCGATCAGCGGATACCGCCAGGGTTTCGTCATCGGGGCCCTGTCGTTCTCCGGCTTCTTCCTCGGAGCGCTGCTCGGCCTCCAGGTCGGGCCGCTGATCGCACAGCAGTTCACGGCGAGCGGCACCCGCGTGCTGATCTCCCTGGTGGCGATCTTCGGGCTCGCGGTCCTGGGGCAGGCGCTGGCCGGCTGGCTCGGCTCGAACCTGCGGGCCGCCATCACCGGCCCGGCCGGCCGGAAGATCGACGACGTCGGCGGCGCGTTCATCTCGGTCGTCGCGGTCATGCTCGTGGCGTGGCTGGTCGCCGTGCCGCTCGGCTCCTCCTCGGTGCCGTGGCTGGCGTCCTCGGTCCGCAACAGCGCGCTGCTCACAGTCGTCGACCAGGTGCTGCCGGACAAGGCGCAGGATCTGTCCACCGCGCTGCGCGACACGGTCGACACCAACGGCTTCCCGGACGTGTTCGGCGACCTCGCGCCGACCCGGGCCCGGCAGGTCGCACCGCCCGACCCGGCGCTGGCCAACTCCCAGGTGGTGCAGAACAGCAGGCGGTCGGTGGTGAAGGTGCTCGGCTCCGCGCCGAGCTGCTCACGCCGCATCGAGGGCTCCGGTTTCGTGTACGCCGACGACCGGGTGATGACGAACGCGCACGTGGTGGCCGGCACCCGCTCCGTGGCGGTGGAGCTGCGCGGCGAGCGGTACGACGGCGAGGTCGTCGTCTACGACCCGGACCGGGACCTGGCGGTGCTCTACGTACCGGGGCTGCCCGGGCCGTCGCTGCGCTTCGCCGCCGGACCTGCCGCCACCGGCGCCGACGCGATCGTGCTCGGCTTCCCGCTCGACGGCCCGTACGACGCCCGCCCGGCCCGGATCCGCGACGTCGACCGGATCACCGGCCCGGACATCTACTCGGCCGGTGACGTCAACCGGGAGATCTACACCATCCGGGCGCTGGTACGCAGCGGCAACTCCGGCGGCCCGCTGGTCTCCTCGAACGGTCTGGTGCTCGGCGTGATCTTCGCGGCGGCGGCGGACGACCCCAACACCGGCTTCGCGGTGACCGCGGCCGAGGCGCGACCGGTGGCGCTGGCGGGCGCGGAGCGTACCCGGGGAGTGGACACCGGCGACTGCACCTGAGCCGGCCGGCGGCGCTCAGCCGCCCGCGGACGCTCCCGCCGGTGTCGCCTCGTCACCGGAGCGGGACAGCGGCAGGTGGGCGCGGCCCCAGGTGAGCGTGCGGTCGAGGACCGCCCGGGCCATGATCGCCACGCAGACGCCGCCGTTGAGGAACGAGGCGACCACGTCGCTGGGGTGGTGCATGCCCCGGTACATCCGGGTGAGCGCCACGCCGATCGGCACCAGCACCAGCAGCGTCCACCAGCCGACCTTGGCCGGGGTGCTGCGCGCCCGCAGCGCCAGCAGCACCGCGAGGCCGACGTAGAGCGCGGTGGCCGCCGAGGTGTGCCCGGACGGGAAGCTGGACGTGGGCGGCGAGGCGTCCATGTGCGCCACGGCCGGGCGGTTCCGGTCGATGACCATCGTGGTGAACAGGAAGATCAGCGCCTGCGCGGTCACCGCCGCGCACAGGAACAGCGGCTCCCGCCAGCGGTGCAGCACCAGCCGCAGCACCAGCGCCGCCAGCACGGTGACCACGACGATCATCTGGGTGCTGGCGAGCGTGCTGAACACCAGCGAGACGTCGTTCCACCCCGGCGTCCGGTCGCCGGCCAGCTCCCGGTTGACCGTGTCCTCCACGGTGAACGGCCAGGTGTGCGCCAGTACCCGGGTCACCAGCAGGCCCAGGCCCACCATCAGCGCGAAGAGCAGGGCCAGCGG
The DNA here is from genome assembly GCF_057196585.1 of Micromonospora sp. ATLC20. Taxonomy (NCBI): domain Bacteria; kingdom Bacillati; phylum Actinomycetota; class Actinomycetes; order Micromonosporales; family Micromonosporaceae; genus Micromonospora; species Micromonospora sp. ATLC20. The sequence goes on along the minus strand of NZ_JBXUOV010000175.1, from coordinate 6,763 downwards.
CAGCAGGACACGCCGGGTGACTCGGATCACGACATCGGACATGGGCTCGCCTGTACCCCGTTGCGGGCCCGGCTACGCCCGGCCACCCTCCGGCCGCTGGTCGGCCAGCTCCGGCTCGACCCCCTCGCGCAGCGGACGCGCGGACGGCCGACCGGACCCGCTGCGCCAGGTGGCGAACGCCGCCGCTGTCGCGGCCACCACGGCGGTCCCGAGCACCCAGCCGCCCACCACGTCGCTGGTCCAGTGCACGCCGAGCGCGATCCGGCTGATCCCGGTCACCACCGTGACCAGCAGGGCGGCGGTCCACAGCGCGATCCGGCCCGGGCGGCTGTCCCGCACGAACGGCAGGAACACCAGCAGCAGCACCCCTGCGGCGAGCGTGGCGTTGAGCGCGTGGCCGGACGGGAAGGAGTAGCCGGCGGCTCGGGCCACCGGGTCGAGCAGATCCGGCCGGTCCCGGCCGACGAGCAGCTTGAGCAGCGCGCCGAGCAGCCCGCCGGCGACCATGGTGACCACCACCCAGACCGCAAGCCGGGGCGCGCCGCGGCGGACCAGCCAGACCACCACCACGACAGCTGCCACCCGCAGCGGGCCGGGCCCGAACACGTGCGTCCAGACCGTCATCACCGCGACCCATGCGGGATGGTCCTGCGCGTACCCGTGGAACGCGTCGGTGATCGAGGCGTCCAGCCGCAGCAGGGGCGGCCAGGCGCCGAGCACCAGCAGCGCGATCAGGGCGAACGGCACCAGCACCAGGAACGCCGCGACCACCGTCAGGGTGAGCCGCAGCCCCAGCGAGTGATCGCGGTCGAGGCGGCGGTGCCGCCACGACCGGCGCGTGACCGTCGCCCCGGTGGTGTCCATGGGCATTCCCTACCCACCGGAGGGCAGGGTCAGACCGGTTCAGCGACGGGTCTGCCGGAACCGGCGCACCATCAGCGCGGTGCCGGTGACGAGCGCGACGAACAGGGCCAGGCCGGTCCAGAGCCGCTCCGGGGCGGAGACGTCCGTCTGCCCGGCCGGCCGGGCGGTCCAGCCCTCCGCCGTACGCCCGAGCGGGTCGCCGCCGCTGCCCGCCGCGGCGGCCCGGGTGTCCGGTCCGTCGCCGGGTGCCGGCCCGAAGCCCACCACGCCGGGGGAGGCGTTGTCGTCGAGCGGGTTGTGGGCCACCGACGGCACGTCACCGGTGAGCGCGGCCACCGGGTCGACCAGGCCGTAGCCGAACCGGTCGTCCCGCCCGGTCGGGCCCAGATCCCGGGCGGTGCTGATCAGCCGGTTGACCACGTCCCCGGCCGACATCTTCGGATACCGCGAGCGGACCAGGGCCGCCGTCGCGGCGACGAGCGGCGCGGCGAAGCTCGTCCCCTGCACCCGCCAGTAGCCCTCCGGGCGGGCGCCGTAGAGCCCGGTGGCCGGGGCGCTGAGGACCGTCTCGTGACCCGTGATCGAGCCGGACCAGAGGTTCTCGCTGGTCCGCTCCAGCCCGGTGACCGCGAGCACGCCCGGTTCCCGGGCCGGGTACCAGACCTCGGTGGTCGTCGAGGTGGCCAGGTTGCCGGTGCAGGCGACCACCACCACGTCCCGGGCGAACGCGTAGTCGAGTGCCGCGGCCAGGGCCGGGTTGTCGCTGCTGCCGCCGAGCGACAGGTTGACCACCTGGGCGCCGTTGTCCACCGCCCAGCGCACCGCCTTGGCGATGATCAGCGCGTCGTCGTAGCGGTTCTCGGCGTCGAGCACCCGGACCGGGAGGATCTTGGCGTCCGGCGCGAGCCCCACCACGCCCCGGTCGTCGTCGGACCGCCCGGCGATCAGCCCCGCCACAGTGGTGCCGTGCCCCACCGGGTCCGCGCCGTCCGAGCCGTCCGGTGTCACCAGATCCAGGCCGGGCAGCACCTGCCCGGCCAGGTCGGGGTGGGAGCCGTCCACACCGGAGTCGATCACCGCGACCACCACGCCGCGCCCGGTCGACGTGCGCCATGCGGTCTTCGCCCGCAGCTCCTCCAGCTGCCACTGCTCGTCGCGTACCTGGTCGGTGCGCAGCGGACGGTCGGGGGCCGACCAGGGCCGCGCCACGGCGGTCGAGGCGGCGGGCGCGGCGTGTGCCGGTGGTACCAGCGGACCGGCCACGGTGACCAGTGCCGAGGCGGCGGCGAGCAGCGCGCGTCCGGCGAGACGCCGGGGCGGCCCACCGGGCGGTCCCTGCCGATCCCCTGTCACATTCCCCAGCCGTTCGGTCGCGTCAGACACATGCTGCACGGAGATTACCGGTTGCCCCGGCCGTCACGGGGCAAGTCGGCCAGCCTGATCACCCGGGCGGGAGATACGCCAACTGCACCAGGCGCACCCCCTCCCGGCGGGTGACCAGACGCGCCCGCCCCGGCGGCAGCGGCCCGGCCTTCACCTGGCCGACGAGCGTGCCCTCCTCCGGCCCGCCCGACATCACCAGCCCGGCGGTGGACAGCTCGCGCAACCGCTGCACGATCGGCTCGTACGCGGTCCGCCCGGCGCCGCCGGTGCGCCGCGCCAGCACCAGGTGCAGCCCGACGTCCCGCGCGTGCGGCAGGTGGTCCTCAAGCGCCCGCAACGGGTTCGTCGGCCCGCCCGCCACCAGGTCGTAGTCGTCCACGAGCACGAACAGCTCCGGTCCCGTCCACCACGACCGGCTGCGCAACTGCGCCGGGGTCACCTCCGGCCCCGGCTGCCGCCCCTGGAGATAACTGGCGGCCGACTCGATCAGCTCGGCGGTGTGCGGCGCTGCGGTGCCGTATCCGATCAGGTGCGGCGTCTCGATCACGCCCATCAGGCTGCGCCGGTAGTCCACGAGCATCACCCGTGCCTGCTCCGGCGTGAACCGGTTGACGATCGAGGTGGCGAGCGCCCGCAGGAACGACGACTTGCCGCACTCGGCGTCGCCGAAGACCAGGAAGTTCGGCTCGGTGGCGAAGTCCAGCACCACCTGGGACAGGTCCGCCTCGGCCACGCCGATCGGGAACGCCGGCCCGCTCGTCGCGCTGTGGTCCAGTTCGGCGTACGGCAGCACCGGCGGGAGCAGCCGCACCCGGGGCGCGGGCGGACCGCTCCACGCGCCGGCGACCGCCTTGACCAGGTCGGCGGTCTCCGCGCCCAGCGCCTCGACGCGCGGCTCGGCGGTGAGGAAGTGCAGGCCGCCCGCGGTGATGCCGCGCCCCGGCCGCTCCTCCGGCACGGTGGCCGCGAGCGCGCGCTTGACCACCACCGAGTCGGCCGGGTCGCCGAGTCGCAACTCCAGCCGGGAGCCGAACAGGTCACGGATCGCCGGGCGGAAGTCCGACCAGCGCAGCGCGCTCGCCACCACGTGCACCCCGTACGCCAGGCCCCGGGTGGCGAGCTCGGTGACCAGGGGTTCCAGGTCCTCGTACTCGCCGCGCAGCGTGTTCCAGCCGTCCACCACCAGGAACACGTCCCCGAACGGGTCCGGCGCGCCCGCCGCCCGCCGCCGTCGCCACACGGCCATCGACTCCACACCGGCCTCGGCGAAACGCCGCTCCCGTTCGGCCAGCAGGCCGGCGACCTCGCCGACGGTACGGCGCACGGCGGTGCCGTCGGTGCGCCCGCTGACACCGCCCACGTGCGGCAGGTCGCGCAGCGTGCCGAGCGTCCCGCTGCCGAAGTCGAGGCAGTAGACCTGCACCTCGGCCGGGGTGTGGGTGAGCGCGAGCGCGCAGACCAGGGTGCGCAGCAGACTGGACCGGCCACTGCGGGTGGTGCCGACCACCGCGACGTGCCCGGCCGCGCCGTCCAGCGCCAGCCAGAGCAGGTCGCGCCGCTGCTCGAACGGCTTGTCGACCACCGCCACCGGCACCTGCAGCGCACCGTGCAGCTCCGGATTGGCCACCGTGAGCCCGCGTAGCGGGTCGGCGCCGACCGTTCCGAGCAGCTCGTCCAGGGCGGGCGAGGCGTCCAGCGGCGGCAGCCACACCTGGTGCGCGGGCGGGCCCTGCCCGGCCAGCCGGTCCACGAGCAGGTCCAGCAGCGTCTCGCCGCTGTCGTCCTCGGCGGGCGGCGCGACGGGCGCGGGCGGCTCGGGCACCGGGACCAGGTGGGTGGAGAACGCGAGCACCCGAGCCTCGCCGGCGCCGGACGCGCCCGCCGCCCCGCCGCGACGGCGGACCGTGCCGGAGACGTACGCGGCCTTGAACCGGACCAGCGGGTCGGTGCCCGAGCGCAGGTAACCGTGCCCCGGGCTGCGCGGCAGCTCGTGCGCGTCCGGCACGCCCAGCACCGTCCGGGACTCCAGCGCCGAGAACGTCCGCAACCCGATCCGGTACGACAGGTGCGTGTCCAGCCCGCGCAGCCGCCCCTCCTCCAGCCGCTGGCTCGCCAGCAGCAGGTGCACACCCAGCGACCGGCCCAGCCGGCCGATCTGCACGAACAGGTCGATGAAGTCGGGCTTGGCGGACAGCAGCTCGGAGAACTCGTCGCAGATCAGCAGCAGCGACGGCAGCGGGGCCAGCGGGGATCCGGCCGCCCGGGCCCGCTCGTAGTCGCGCACGCTCGCGAAGTTGCCGGCCCGGCGCAGCAACTCCTGCCGGCGCATCAGCTCCCCGTTTATCGCGTCCACCATCCGGTCCACAAGCGGCAGCGCGTCGGCCAGGTTGGTGATCACGGCGGCGGTGTGCGGCAGCCGCTCGAACGACGCGAACGTGGCGCCGCCCTTGAAGTCGACGAGCACGAAGTTGAGCTGCTCCGAGCTGTGCGTGGCGGCCAGCCCGAGCACCAGTGTGCGCAGCAGCTCCGACTTGCCCGAGCCGGTCGCGCCGATCAACAGGCCGTGCGGGCCCATGCCGTCCTGCGCCGACTCCTTCAGGTCGAGGTCGATCGCCCCGCCGTCGGCGCCCACCCCGATCGGCACCCGCAGCCGGTCCCGCGCGGCCCGGGGCGCCCAGCCCTGCTCGGCGGTGAAGCTCTCCGGGTCGCCCAGACCCAGTAGCTCGGGCAGGCCCAGCTCGGCGCCGGGCGGCGCGTCCGGTCCGCGTACCGTGCCGGCCAGCCGCAGCGGCGCGAGCCGCCGGGCCACCGCCTCCGCGTCGGCGTGCGCCAGCGCGTCGGCGGCGCCCACCTCGGCGTGCCCCTCCGCGGAGTGCGAGTGCAGCCGGCCGTCGACCAGGTCGAGCAGGAGCGCGTACCGGTCGAGCAGCCGGGGCGGCGGAGTGTCCAGGTCGAGCACGGTGACCGCGTCGATGCCGCCGTCACCGGCCAGGTCGGTCGCGCCGGTCAGGTCGCCGCCGTCGAGCACCACCACTACGTGCGGCCCGTCGGTCGCGGTGCCGTGCGGGCTGAACCGGGACCGGGCGCCGAGTACGTCGTCGAGCAGCCGTTCCAGGTCGGCGGCGGCGCTGGTGACCAGCCGCACCGGGCCCAGCGCGTCGGTACGCGCCGGATGGTGGGCGTGCGGCAGCCACTTCACCCACTCCCAGGCGTTGCGGCGTTCCGGCCCGGCGCAGACCGCGATCAGCAGTTCGTCCGGCGCGTGGAAGACGGCGAGCTGGGTGAGCACCGCCCGGGCCAGCGCCTGCGCGGTGGGCGAGCCGGCGCCGCGTACCGGGCCGGCCGGGCCGCGCACGAAGACCCGGGCGAAACTGCGCAGCGACAGCGCCACCGGCAGGTCCGGCACCACCGAGTACGCGTCCAGGAAGCGCCGCAGCGCCCCGGCCGTCATCGGCTCCAGCTCCTCCAGCGGGCGGGTGACCGGCGGGACCAGCGGGGTGGCGAGCGTCTGCGGGCCCACACCGACCCGGACCACGGCGAAGTCCGGGTCGCCCGGCCGGCGCTCCCAGACCCGGTGACTGTCGACTGTCGACCAGAGCCGCCCCGGCTCGGGATGGCGGTAGGACAGCCCGGCCCGCTGGGCGCCGGCGGTCTCCCGCACCCGGCGCCGGAGCGTGGCCAGGTGACGCAGGTATTCCCGGCGGGCGGCCATCAGCTCGGACTTCTTCGGCCCGGCGCTGCCCCAGGTGGTCACCAGCATCGCCAGCGAGGAGAGGCCGAACATGCCGCCCACCACGTACGAGTAGGCGCCGCCGCCGCGGCCGAACATCATCGCCATGGCCACCGTCCCGCCGAGCATCGGCAGCACCATCAGCGCCTGCTGCCAGCGCCCACCGGCGGCGGCGGGGATCTCCGGCGGCGCCTCGACGGGCAGCTCACCGACCGGGATCTCCGGTGCCGGGCGGCGTGGCGGCCGCTTGATGACGACAGTGGACACTCACCCTCCCCGGAAGTGGCTCTGGGTAACCCGAGCCTGGCTCATAGTAGGTAAAGTCCTCTCGTCCGTCAGCCCACTCCCTCCGCTCGATATGGAGATGCCTCGATGACAAGCGGGCTCGCCCGGGTCACGATCAGCGCGCCCAGGCGGCGGGTCGACGTGGCCCTACCGGAGCAGGTGCCCCTGGCCGAGCTGCTGCCCGAGGTGCTCCGGCACGCCGGGGAGGGACTGGCCGACGACGGGGAACGGCACGGCGGGTGGGTGCTGCGCCGGACCGACGGCGCGGTGCTCACCACCGCCCAGGCGCTGCTGCCGCAGGGCGTGCGCGACGGCGAGGTGCTGCACCTGGTGCCGGCCCGCGCGCAGTGGCCCGAACTGGAGTACGACGACGTGGTCGAGGCGATCGTGGACGGCGCCCGGCGCCGGGGTGCCGCCTGGTCGGGCCGGGCCACCCGGGCCGCGGCGCTCGCCGGTGCCGCCGTACCCCTGGCCGTCGGCCTGGTCGCCGTGGTCGCGGCC
>NZ_JBXUOV010000174.1:0-12009 GCF_057196585.1 Micromonospora sp. ATLC20 | reverse complement strand
GCCGCCGCCCGCGCCGCCGCCGCGCGCGTCGAGGGCCTGCTCGCCGGCGAACCGGACCTGGACGAGGCCTTCGCGGCGGCGCTGGCCCGGTGCGATCCCGCCGTCGTCCCGCTGGAACGGGCCCGGACGCTGCTCAGCTACGGGCAGCGGCTGCGCCGGGCCCGGCGCCGCCGGGACGCGCGGGTCCAGTTGCACGCCGCGCTGCGGTTGTTCGAGGCGCTCGGCGCGCAGGGCTGGGCGCGGCGGTGCCGCACCGAGATCGACGCCACCGGCCGGCGGCAGCCCGACCCCGGCGACCGGACCGTCGACCGGCTGACCGGTCAGGAACGCCTGATCGCCCTGCACGTGGCGGAGGGCCTGACGAACCGGGAGATCGCGGCCCGGGTCTTCCTGTCACCGAAGACCGTCGAGTACCACCTCGGCAACGTCTACCGGAAGCTGCGGCTGCGCTCCCGGCCGGAACTGATCCGCCACCTGTCCGGCCCGCCGGCCGCGGGCTGACGACGCGGCCGGACGACCGCCGCCAGTGCCGCGGCCAGGCACGCCACGGCGGCGAGCACCAGCGGTGGCCGGCCGCCGGCCGCGACCGCCGCCGACCCGAGCGGGATGGCCAGTGTGATCGGCCCGAACATCGCGGTGTTCGCCGTCCCGGCGACCCGTCCGAGCATCGCCTGCGGCGTGTACGTCTGCACGGCGGTGACCGCCGCGACGAGCGTCCACGGCAGACCGACGCCGATCACCACCGAGGCGGCCACGGTGCCCGGCCACCAGGGCAGGCAACGCCCGAGACAGCCGGCCGCGAACAGGACCGTGCCGGCGGCACCGACCGCGATCTCACCGTGGCGGCGGACCAGCCGGCCGACCACCAGCCCGGCGAGCAGCGATCCGCCACCCTGGGCGCCGGCGAGCACGCCGAGAAAGGTGGACGGCAGCCCGAGGCCGGTCACCACCACGTGGTACAGCGCCGCGGTGGTGAAGCCGGACATCGCGATGGACACCGCCGCGAGCGCCACGGGTACGCGTACCGCCCGCCGGGTCAGCAGTGCGGTGAGCCCGTCCCGGACTCGCGCCGGGCGTGCGGCCGGGGGAGCGGGGCCGGTCCGCGTCAGGCGCAACGCGCCGTACAGGGCGGCCACGAGCACCGGTACGACGGCGGCGAGCACCGCGACGACGTGCCCGCCCCGCCACGCGTACAGGCCCGCCCCGGCCAGCGGCGCCACCAGCTTCACGCCCTCCTGCGCGCTCGACCGCCAGCCGTTGACGTCGGCCAGCCGGGCCGGGGGGAGCGCGGCGGGCAGCAGCGCTGTCTCGCCGGCGTCGACGAGCACGTAGCCGATTCCGTAGGCGAGCGAGACGGCGTAGATCAGCCACGCCTCGCCGGGCCCCCGTACCGCCAGCAGGCTCAGCAACGCGGCGGCGAGCGCGAGGTTGACGCCGATCACCAGCGGACGCCGGGGCACCCGGTCGAGCAGGCCGCCGAGCCACGGGCCGGTCAGCGTCGGGGCGTAGACGCAGAGCCCGGCCAGCGCGGCGAGGCCGGTCGAGCCGGTCAAATCCAGGATCCAGATGCCGCAGACCAGGGCCATGGCGCTGCCGCCGAGGCCGGACAGCAGCGAGACGGCCACGAACAGGACGGCGTTGCGGCGCATGGATCCCCCCGTGAGGTTGAGCCTGGTGGACTCACATCCTCCGGAGTTGAGCCGTCAGGGGGCAATGCCTAGAGCAATCGTCAATGCGATGTTGACAAGGCGGCGGCGATGCGTCGAGCGGCGTCGAGTGCCGGAGCGGGCAGCCGCCGCCCGGCCCCGGCCAGGTCGTCGGCGAGGTGCGCGGCCAGCGTGTGCAGCGGCCCGGCGCCGGCGTCCAGCGCGAGCGCGCAGGTGCGGCGCGTCAACGCCGCGCGGGGGAAACGGCCGTCCCACGCGCGGTCCGCCTCGATCCAGCGGTGCAGGTCGGTGACCGCCGCCCGCAGCACAGGCAGGTCGGGGGCACCGACCGGATCGAGCCGGGACAGGCGGGCCCGCCGGGCCGCGACGAGGCGTTGCCGGCGCTGCTCGGCGGCCTGCCGGCTGCCCAGGCCCAGCGCCCGCGCGATCTCGGCCCAGGTGGCGCCGCCGTGCCGGGCCCGGTCGATCAGGTCAAGCTCGCGCTCGTCCAGCCGGACCCGGGCCGCGGCGATCTCGGACAGGTGGTCCAGGGTCACCTGTCAACGCTACATTGACAACCGCCTCGGCACGTCAGTCCTCGGGGACGCCCGGGCCCACCTCGCCGCGCGCCAGACGCTCGGCGTTGCGGTCGGCCTCGCTCTCCGCGTTCTCCGCCCCGGCGCCCGGGTCCCGGGTACGCCGCCCCTCGGCGTCCTGGAACACCTGCCCGCGCTCGAGCGCGCCCTCCTGCTGCCGCTGGAACTGCTCCGGATCCGTCATGACCGTCAGGTGCCCCGGCGGCCACGCGGCAAACCGGTACGTCAGCGCGGCGGCGCCACGTACAGGCCGGTCTTGCAGCCGGTCTCGCCCGGCTCCAGCCAGATCCGGTCGTACCCGGGGGATTCGATCTTCCCGGCCGGTGTGCGGACGAGCAGGAGGCAGTCCCGTTCGGCCGGTACGCCGACGGCGGCGACGAGCGCGCCCTCGTGCACCGTCGTGTCGACGGTGATCCAGTCCTGCGGGAAGGCCGCCCGCACGGCGCCCGCCAGCGTGTCCGGGGTGGCGGTGCGCAGCACTGCGGTGAGCCGCTGCCGCCCGTCCTCGGGCACCCTCGGCACCGGCGCGGCGGTGGGCGGCGAGGGAGCGGGGCCGCTCGGACAGTCGATCTCGTGGTACGTCGTGTAGCGGTAGAGCTCGAACTCGTAGCGGTAGCAGCGCGTGGCCTCACCGGCGCTGTTGCTCGCGCCGCCGATCGACACCGGCGGCCGCTCCGGGACTGTCACCACGAACCGGACGTCGACGGTGGCCCGCTCGTTCCCGGCGGTGCGGCCGGACCAGGCCAGCGCCTCCCGCCGGACCGTCGCACCGCCGCCGGACGCGGCGTCCTTCGGCTCCTGGACGATCTCGGCCGCCGCGATCGACCCGGCGTCCCGCGCCCGGTTGCGGTGCCCCAGCTCCGTGTTGAGCTGCTTCGCCTCCGCCGCCGCGGTGTCGCGCGCCAGCGCGTCGCCGCTCTCCTCCCCGAGTCCCTTCCCGCACCCCGCCGACGCGAGCAGGAGCACCGCGAGCGTCCACCGCACCCACCGGTGACGGGACGGAGGTGTCGGCCCGGTGGCGCTGCGTGTCCGGTTCACCGCGCGGACGTTACCGGCGCGCCGGGCGCCGCGCTGCCCCGTACGCGGGGGCCGTTGGTCCCGGGCCCGACAGGCCCTCGGCCCTGCGACCCACGTAGGGTCGCGCGGCATGCTGGGATTGCCCGGCGCGGGCGGCGACGACATGGAGGACGATGTGGTGATCAACGGCGGGCCGGCGACAGCGACGACGCCCACCGAGATCTCTCCGGCCCCCGCGACCGGGCTCGGCTCGGCCGAGGCGGCCGCCCGGCTGCGCGCCGACGGCCCGAACACCGTTGCCGCCCCGCGCAAGCGCGGGCTGGCCGGCCGGGTGTTCCGCCAGCTCACCGACCCGCTGGTGGCGCTGCTGCTGGCCGCCGCCGTGGTGACCACGCTGCTGCGCGACTACCCGGACACCGCCGTGATCGTGCTGGTCGTCCTCATCAACACCGCGATCGGCGTGGTGCAGGAGGTACGCGCCGACCGGGCCGTCGCCGCGCTGGACCGGCTCGCCGCGCCGACCGCGCGTGTGGTCCGCGACGGCCGTGACCTCGTGCTGCCCGCCGCCGACCTGGTCCGCGGCGACCTGGTCCGGCTGGAGGCGGGCGACGTGGTTCCGGCCGACCTCGATCTCACCGACGCGGTACGCCTCAGCCTGGACGAGTCGGCGCTGACCGGCGAATCGGTGCCGGTGGCCCGGGTCGCGGGGGAGGAGGCGAGCGCCGGCACCGTGGTGACCACCGGCCGCGCCACCGGAACCGTGGCGCGTACCGGCGCGGCGAGCGCGCTGGGCCGGATCAGCGCCCTGGTCGCGGCGACCAGGCCGGCGCCCACCCCGCTGCAACGACGCCTGTCCTCGCTCGGCCGGGTGCTCGGCCTGACCGCCGTGGTGCTCTCCGGGCTGGTCTTCGCCATCGGCGTGCTCGACGGGCAGCCGGTCACGCAGATGGCCGTCACCGCCGTCAGCCTCGTGGTGGCGGCCGTACCGGAGTCGCTGCCCGCCGTCGTCACGCTGGCGCTCGCCCTGGGCGCGCGCCGGATGGCCGGCAGCCGCGCCATCCCCCGCCGGCTGCACGCGGTGGAGACCCTCGGCTCGGTCACCGTGATCGCCTCCGACAAGACCGGCACGCTCACCGAGGGCCGGATGGCGGTGCAGTACGCGGTCGTCCCCGGCCGCGCCCGCTACGCCGTCACCGGCACCGGCTACGCGCCCGGCGGCGAGGTGCACCACCGGGGCGAGCCGGTGAGCGCCCCCGACGAGCTGCGTGCCCTCGCCCGCGCCGGGCTGCTCTGCAACGACGCCACTGTGACGCCGCCGACCGACGAACGGCCCGAGTGGACGGCGATCGGTGATCCGCTGGAGGCCGCGCTCGTCACGTTCGGCGCCCGCTGCGGCCTGGACCCGGACACCACCCGCGACGCCTGGCCCCGCGTGGCGGAGGCCCCGTTCGACCAGGACCTGCGCCGGATGACCACCGTGCACCGCCGCTGCGACGGGCGCTACCTGGTGGTCTGCAAGGGCGCGCCGGAGAACCTGCTGGCCGCGCCGCTGGTGGACGCCGACGCCGCGGAACTGGCCGAGCTGACCGACGCCGCGCACCGGCTTGCCACCGAAGGGCTGCGCGTGCTGGCGGTGGCCTCCGCGGTGGTCGACACCCTGCCCGACCCGGCCCGGCCGACCGGCCTGCGCCCGCTGGGCCTGGTCGCGGTCGGCGACCCGCTGCGCGCCGCGGCGCCCGGCATCGCCGCGGGCTTCGAGGAGGCAGGCATCCGGCTGGTCCTCATCACCGGCGACCACCCGGCGACCGCCGCCGCCATCGGCGGACGGCTCGGGCTCTGGCGCGACGGCGACCCGCTCGCCAACGGTGACGACGGCGACCCGGGCCGCGCCCACCCCGAGACCCGGGTGTACGCGCGGACCCAGCCGGAACAGAAGCTCGACATCATCGCCGGCCTCCAGAACCGGGGGCACGTGGTGGCGATGACCGGCGACGGCGTCAACGACGCCCCGGCGCTGCGCCGCGCGGACATCGGCGTGGCGATGGGTGGCGGCACCGAGGTGGCCCGGCAGGCCTCCGACCTGGTGCTCGTCGACGACGACCTGACCACCGTGGCGACCGCCATCGGCGAGGGCCGCCGGATCTACGACAACATCCGCCGGTTCCTGCGCTACGCGCTCGCCGGTGGCGTGGCCGAAATCGCGGTGATGCTGCTCGGCCCGCTGTTCGGCCTGCCGGTGCCGCTGCTGCCGGCGCAGATCCTCTGGATCAACCTGCTCACCCACGGCGTCCCCGGGGTGGCGCTCGGCGCGGAACCGGCCGAGCCGGGCACGCTGCGCCGGCCGCCCCGCTCCCCGCAGGAGTCGGTGCTCGGCGCCGGCCTGGGCCGGGACGTGCTGGTCACCGGCGGGCTGATCGCCGCGGCGACGCTGGGCGCCGGGGTGTGGGCCGCGGCGGCCGACCGGCCGTGGCAGTCGGTGGTGTTCGTGGTGCTCGGCCTGGCCCAGCTCGGCGTGGCGCTGGCGGTCCGCGCGATCCGTACCCCGGGCTCGCGCGAGCGCAACCTCGCGCTGCCGGTGGCGGTAGCGGTCTCCGCTGTGTTCCAGGTGGCGGGCGTGCTGCTGCCGCCGCTGCGCGAGCTGCTCGGCACGTCCCCGCTCAGCGCGCTCGACCTGCTCGCCTGCGCCGCGATCGGTGTGCTGCCGGGGCTGGTGCTGCGGCTGACCCGCCGTCTCCGCGGGACCAACGGCCCTCACGCCGTGACCCCGGACCCTGCCGGGCCGGCCGCCTGACCGGCAGGCTGAGCACGAGTGAAGGAGGACGACATGACGATCCACTCGCAGGCCCCCGTCGTGGTGGGCGTGGACGGCTCCGCCGCCTCGCTGGACGCGGTCCGGGTCGCCGCCCGCGAGGCCGCCGACCGGAACCGGCCGCTGCAGGTCGTCCACGCGTTCATCTGGCCGCTGACCCGCGCGCCGCTCACCCCGGCCCCGGGCGCGCCCGCCGGCGCCGGCCTGCGTAACCAGGCCGAACGGGTCGTCGCCGAGGCGGTCGCCGAGGCCGGCAAGGTCGCCCCGGACGTCCCGGTCACCGGCGTGGTGGTCGACGGTGCGCCGGCTGCGGTGCTGGTCGCCGAGTCCCGGGAGGCGGCGCTGATCGTGCTCGGCCACCGCGGCCTGGGCGGGTTCGCCGGCCTGCTGATCGGCTCGGTCACGCTCCAGGTGTCGGCCCGCGCACACTGCCCGGTGCTGGTGACGCGCGGCGAGGCGCGCGCCGACGGCCCGATCGTGGTCGGCGTGGACGGCTCCGAGCTGTCCACCGCGGCGGTCGGGTACGCGTACGAGGAGGCAACCCGCCGGGGCGCGTCGCTGATCGTGGTGCACGCCTGGCTGTACCCCACCCCGATCGGCCCCGGCGACATCCTGCCGCTGGTGTACGACCCGGAGGCGCTCGCCGAGGAGTCCCGGCGCGTCCTCGCCGAGTCGATCGCCGGCTGGGCCGAGCGTTACCCGGACGTGCCGGTACGGCAGCGGTCGCTGCGCGGCGCCCCGGCTCGGGTGCTCGTGGAGGAGTCGAAGGACGCCCAGCTCGTGGTGGTCGGCGCGCACGGCCGGGGCGCGCTGGGCGGGCTGCTGCTCGGCTCGGTCAGCCACGCGGTGCTGCACCACGCCCACTCGCCGCTGGTGATCGTGCGCAACGGCGCCTGACCTCGCGACCGCGCCCGACCAGGCGAGAACGCCGACGGTGCCCGACCCCCGCGACAGCGCCTGACGCCCCGACGGCGTCAGGCGCTGCGGACCGTGGTGAGGTCGGCCAGCCCGGAGATGGTCAGCAGCGGCTCCAGCAGCGGGCCGGCGATCAGCGCGATCCGGTCGGCGTGCGGGAACAGCGCGGCCAGCCCGGCGCTGTCCAGGTACTCCACCTTCGTGAGGTCCACGACCAGGGGTTCGCCGTCGGGGCGTACGGCGTCGGCCAGCGCGTCGGCGAAGGTGGACGCGTTGCTCATGTCGATCTCACCGACGGCTTCCAGCACGCGCACGCCGTCCGGGCTGTCGCTCGTGGTCAGGGTCAGGGACGTGCTCATGGCGTGATCCTCGCCTGCATGTCGACGGTGGTGCCGGCGGCCCCCGGGGTGACGCTGATGTCGTCCATCAGCGCGCGCATGAGCACGAGTCCCCGGCCGCGGTGCGGGTCGGGAGGCTGGTCCCGGTCGCGCCAGTGGCCGCTGTCGGTGACGCTCAGGCGCAGGGCGCCGGCGGTGGCGGCGGCGCGCAGCCGGATCCGTCCGCCCGGGTCGTCGCGGTGCCCGTGCTCGACCGCGTTGGCGCACGCCTCACCGGCCGCCACCAGGATGTTGTAGGCGTGGGCGGGGGCCAGCCCGCAGCGCTCCAGCCATCTCCGCAGCGCGGTGCGGACCTCGGCCAGCCGGGTCGACTCGGCCGGGAACTCCAGTTCCAGTGGCCCGGGGTGGCGGTAGAGCAGCAGGGCCACGTCGTCGTGGTAGCCCCCGTCCGGGGTGAGCCGGTCCATGATCTCGGTCGCCAGCACCTCGACCGGCGCGTGGTGGCCCTGCTGGATGGCGTCGGTGGCGCGGGAGATGCCGGCGGTGATCGGCTGGCGGCGGCGTTCCACCAGGCCGTCGGTGTAGAGCATCAGGGTGGCGCGCGGCGGCACCGTCGCCTCCGCCTCCGGACGTTCCTGCCCGGGTCGTACGGCCAGCGGCCGGGACCGGCCGTGCTGCAGCAGTTCGGGAGTGCCGTCGGCGCGGACCACGATGGCCGGTGGGTGACCGGCGCTGGAGTAGCGCATCAGGCCGGTGGCCGGGTCCAGCACGCCGCAGAAGACGGTGGCGCAGGACGCCCCCGGCAGCAGCGCGGCGAACCGGTCCAGCGCCTCGAGCGTCCGGGCCGGGCTCGGGTCCTGCAACAGCAGTGCGCGGCAGGCGCTGCGCAGCTGCCCCATCACCGTCGCGGCCTGAAGGCCGTGGCCCACGCAGTCGCCGACCACGATGCCGATGCGCCCGTCCGGCAGCTCCACGGTGTCGTACCAGTCGCCGCCGACCTTGAGCGGCATCGCGGCGGGGGAGTACCGCACCGCGAAACCGGCGGGGAGCTGCGCCGGGCCGAGGATCGCCCGTTGCAGGGCCAGCGCGGTCTCCCGCTGCTGGTCGATCTGGTGCACCCGGTGCAGCCCCTGCCCGATGTGGCCGGCCAGCAGCGCCAGCAGCGTCTGGTCCTGCTCGGTGAAGGGCCGCTTCTCGCCCAGGTCGATCCAGAGCGCCATGGTGCCCTGCGGGTGCTCGACGGCGATGCCGGCGCCGTGCGTACGCGTCGCCACCGGGGTCAGCAGCGGGGTGTCCCGCAGCTCGAGCAGCGCCTGCCGGCGCTCCTGCGGCAGCGTGTCCCACCGTGCCGCCGGGTCGGTGGCGGTCACCTCGGGGACGGGCAGGTCGCCGAAGACGGCCGTGAGCACGCCGGCGGCCCGCCACAGCTTGCGCAGCTCGTCCAGCACCCCGTGCAGCGCGTCGGTGAGGTCGTCGGCCTGCGACAACCGCATGCTGAGCCCGGCGAGGGCGGTCTCCCGCTGCACCGCGTAGTGCTCCGCGGTGACGTCACGGAACGTGCCGACGATCACCCGGCGGCCGGTGTCCGGATCGTCGACCTGGTTGAACGCGGCCGAGATCCAGATCCGGTGCCCGTCGCGGTGGGTCACCGGCACGGTGTACGTGCCCCGGGTCTGCCCCACGAGTCTCGAGAACGCCTCCGCCACCTGGCGGTGCGCCTCGGGCTCGGCCTCCCGGTCCGGCCACCACGGGTGCACCGCCGGATAGGGCAGCCCTTCGGTCCCGTAGCCGAGGATGCCGGTGAACGCCGCGTTGATCTCGACCACCGCGCCGTCCTCGTCGCAGACGAAGAACGCCTCCTGCAGCGAGTCGACGAGCGCGGTACGCCAGCGGGCGTGGTGGTTGCGCAGCCGGGCCAGCTCCACGTTCGCCCGGACGCGGGCGAGCAGTTCGGCGGCCGGGAACGGCTTGACCAGGTAGTCGTCGGCGCCTGCTTCCAGCCCTTCGATCGAGGCCTCCTGCCCGGCGCGGGCGGACAGCAGCAGCACCGGGGTACCGGCCGTCCGCTGGTCGGCGCGCAGCGCGGCGACCAGTTGCAGGCCGTCGAGCCGGGGCATCATCACGTCGCTGACCACCAGGTCGGGGGTGTGCGCGCGGGCGGCGTCCAGCGCGGCCTGCCCGTCGGCGACCGCGCGCACCTCGTGCCCGGCCGAACGCAGCAGCCGGGTGAGGTACTCCCGCATGTCGGCGTTGTCGTCGGCCACCAGGACGCGGGCCTGCGCCCCGCCGGGCAGCGGCTGGAGCGGTCCGCCGGCCGGGTCGTCCCCGCCGCCGGCGGCGGTGCCCGGTTCGGCCGGCAGCCAGCGCAGCGCCTCCTGCACGAACGGCTCGGCCGACGCCGGCGTCCGCCCGGTGCCCGCCGGGGCGAGCGCGTCGGCCGGCAGGTGGCCGGTGCCGAACGGCAGCCGGATGGTGAAGGTGGTGCCCCGGCCCACGGTGCTGATCGCGTCGATGCCGCCGCCGTGCAGCGTGACCAGCTCTCGGACCAGGGCCAGGCCGATGCCGCTGCCCTCGTCGGAGCGGGAGCGGGCGTTCTCGATGCGGTGGAACCGCTCGAACAGGCGCGGCATCTCGTCGGCGGGTACGCCGATGCCCGTGTCGGAGATCCGCAGCACCGCGGTGTCGCCCTCGCCGCGCAGCTCCACCCGGATGGCGCCGTCGAAGGTGAACTTCAGCGCGTTGCTGAGCAGGTTCAGCACCACCTTCTCCCACATGCCGAGGTCCAGGTGCACCGGCTCGGGCAGGGGTGGGCAGTCGACCTCGAAGGACAGGCCGGCCCGTTCGATCGCCGACCGGAAGACGCTCGCCAGGTCGGCGGTCACCGCGGCCAGGTCGACCGGCTCGTAACGGGCCTGCATCCGGCCGGCCTCGATCCGGGAGAAGTCGAGCAGGCTGTTGACCAGCTTGCCCAGGCGCAGGCCGTTGCGGCGGATGACGTCCAGCTCGGCGCGGACCTGCTCGTCGGCGTCCGGCAGCCGGCCGCGCAGCTCGTCCAGCGGTCCCATGATCAAGGTGAGCGGGGTGCGGAACTCGTGGCTGATGTTGGAGAAGAAGGCGGTCTTCGCGCGGTCCAGCTCGGCGAGCTCCTCGGCCCGCCGCTGCTGCGCCTGGTAGCTGCGGGCGCTGGCGATGCCGGTGGCCAGATGCCCGGCGGTCAGCTCCACGAAGCCGCGGTACCCGTCGTCGAGCGCCCGGTAGCGGTTCAGCCCGGCGACCAGGAACCCGTACGGGGCCCCGCCCTGCTGCCGCAGCGGCACCAGCAGCGCCTCGGCCGGCGCGGCGGGCCAGGCGCCCGCCGGCAGGTCCGCGAAGGGCGGGCCGTCGAGCGCGACCCGCACCGAATCGCCCTCGGTGAGGGCGCCGGCCGGCCACGGCGCGGCCGGGTCACCGAGCGACAGCGTGGCCGGGGCCGCCGGGTGCCCGTCCGGCAGGCCGGTCGCCTCCACCAGCCGGGCCCCGCCGTCGTCGTCGTACAGGTAGGTGAGCGTGAACGGCAGGTCCTGCGGGTTGCGGGCCAGCTGGCGGCTGACGAACGCGAGCGTCTCCTGTTCGGTGCGGATGACGCTCGGGTCCGAGCCGAGGTCGCGCAGCGTGGCCATCCGCCGCTCGCCGATGACCCGCTCGGTGTCCTCGCTGACCACGCAGAGCATCCCGACCAGGCCGCCGTCGTCGTCGCGCAGCGGGCTGTAGGAGAACGTGTGGTAGGTCTCCTCCCGGTAGCCGGCGCGTTCCAGGAACAGCAGCAGCCCTTCGTCCCAGGTCGCCTCGCCGGTGCGCAGCACGGTGTCGACGCGGGGGCCGATGTCGTCCCAGATCTCCGCCCACACCTCGTTCGCCGGTAGCCCCAGCGCCCAGGGGTACTTGCGGCCGAGCGTGTCCCGCCGGTAGGCGGCGTTGCAGAAGAAGCTGAGCTGCGGCCCCCAGGCCATCCACATCGGGAACCGGGAGGACAGCAGGATCCGTACCGCGGTCCGCAGGCTCTGCGGCCAGGTGTCCGGCGGTCCCAGGGGATGCGCCGACCAGTCGATCCGCGCCAGGTCCGGCCCGATCTCCGCGTCGACGGCGAAGACGTCGGCACGCGTACGCGGGTCGGTGTCAGCGCCGCTCATCGCCCGAGTCTCCCCCACCCCGTCCGGTCCCGCTCGTCCGGGCCACGTCGCGGCCTCGTGGTCGCTTCTTGCCCCGTCGCGCCCCCGGCACTCCACCCGGGGCGGGGAGATCTGACTCACGTGACGGCAGCGGGTCAGGGCAGGGGTTGGTGGTGCGGAAAAACGAAAGGCAAGGAGACAGATCTCCTCGCCACTATCAACGTATATCGCACACCGGGTCTTGCCGCAAGGCCCCGGTGATGCCGCAGAATCATCGGCCGATGCGGGTCGAGCTGCGAAAACGGGGGCACGGCATGACCGGACGGTACGTGTGGCAACTGCACGAGGTGGACGAGACGCGGATCGCCGCGGTGGGGGGCAAGGGCGCGCACCTGGGGGCGCTGACGCGGATCGACGGGGCGCGCGTACCTCCGGGTTTCTGCGTCACCACCGACGCGTTCCGGCTGGCCGTGGCGCGGACGCCGGCGCTGGCCGGCCCGCTGGAGCGGCTCGCCCGCGCGGACGCGGACGACCCGGCGG